>JAYWHK010000199.1:0-57325 GCA_043777755.1 Saprospiraceae bacterium | reverse complement strand
TTTATAAAAATAAAAAATTGATATTTTATTATAAATTAAAATATTATTTTTTAAATTTTTTAAAAATGTTCTGTTTTTAGAAAACTGGAACATCGAGTAGTAAGCATTATATTGAAAGCATTAATTTTGTACAAGTAATCAGGGATATACGCAACCTTGATGAGAGAAAACACTTCAATTTTTTTTAATAACTAAAATTTTTACGTACTATGATGAATCTAATTCAAAAATCAGCAAATACTGAGGTCTTAACTTTGACTCAGTTATCAAATACTAAAGGCGGCAAGCGTTTTTTAGGAACCTTTTCTTCTTACGGCTGGAGCAGCCCAATCGTTCAGAGCTTTTTACAGCAAGGTAGTGTTTCTTGTATTGGAACAAACCAAACAATGAAAGCTAACCTTTACCAAAATTCAGCTGGTGATACTATATGTGTTGAATGGTAGAAATCAAAAGTAAATACTGCCCAATAAAAAGCCAACGAATCAAGTTATTCGTTGGCTTTTTATTTTTAAGTGCTTGTACTAAACTACCTCTAAACTTATTCTCAATTCTACTTGTGTAAATATTTTATACCACATCTCCTACAATTATATAAAACCCAATTCTGTCTTTTTGTCACTTCTTTTTACGCTTTTCTTTTTGCAAAAAAACGAATTTGTCATAAAAAAACTGCCACAATGTCAAAAAAACGTTGTGGCATTTGAATTGATAAAGTAGTCATGTCGTGCTTCTATTATTTTTTTCATAAGATTAAAATTTAAGAAGCGAATTATTTTAAAAAATTAAACTGACTTTTAATATTTTTTACAATGGGTAAAATTATAGGTATCGACTTAGGTACAACCAACTCTTGTGTTGCCGTAATGGAAGGCAACGAACCAGTAGTTATTGCAAATGATGAAGGCGCACGTACCACGCCGTCCATCGTGGCTTTTTTAGAAAATGGAGAGCGCAAAATTGGCGCACCAGCAAAGCGTCAAGCAATTACAAATCCTACGAAAACAGTCGCTTCTATCAAACGCTATATGGGGCAACGTTTTTCTGAAGTAGGAAAAGAAATGGAACACTCTCCGTACAAAGTAGTACGTGGTGACAATGACACAAGTCGTGTGGACATTGACAGTAGGTTATATACACCTCAAGAAATCTCTGCCATGATTCTTCAAAAAATGAAGAAAACTGCGGAAGAGTTTTTAGGACAAGAAGTTACAGAAGCGGTCATTACTGTTCCTGCTTACTTTAACGATAGCCAACGTCAAGCTACAAAAGAAGCTGGTGAAGTTGCTGGTTTGACTGTAAAGCGTATCATCAACGAACCGACAGCGGCAGCTTTGGCTTATGGCTTGGACAAAGGCAACAAAGACATGACCATTGCGGTATATGACTTAGGTGGTGGTACTTTTGACATCTCTGTTTTGGAATTAGGCGGTGGCGTTTTTGAAGTAAAATCTACCAACGGTGATACACACTTGGGTGGTGACGACTTTGACCGTGTTATCATTAATTTCTTAGCGGACAGCTTCAAATCACAAGAAAATATTGATTTACGCAAAGATCCAATGGCACTTCAACGTTTGAAAGATGCTGCGGAAAAAGCAAAAATTGAATTGTCTTCTTCACAAGAAACTGAAATCAACTTACCATATATTACAGCCGTTGATGGTGTTCCAAAACACATGGTTGTGAAATTGAGCCGTGCAAAATTTGAGCAATTGGCTGATGATTTGGTTCGTCGTACATTAGAGCCTTGTCGCCAAGCATTAAAAGATGCTGGTATGACAACCAATGATATTCACGAAGTTATTTTGGTAGGAGGTTCTACTCGTATTCCTCGTATCCAACAAGCAGTAGAAGAGTTTTTTGGTAAAAAACCAAATAAAGGTGTAAATCCTGACGAAGTTGTAGCAATTGGTGCAGCGATTCAAGGTGGTGTCCTTTCTGGCGACGTAAAAGATGTATTGTTATTGGACGTAACGCCATTGTCAATGGGTATCGAAACGATGGGCGGCGTTTATGACGTGGTTATTGAGGCGAATACAACCATTCCTACAAAAAAATCTAAAACATATTCGACTGCAAGCGACAACCAGCCAAGTGTGGAAATCCACATTTTGCAAGGTGAACGCCCAATGGCTCGTGACAACCGTACTGTAGGTCGTTTCCACTTAGATGGAATTCCTCCAGCGCAGCGTGGCGTTCCTCAAATCGAAGTAACTTTTGATATGGATGCTAATGGTATGTTGAGTGTATCGGCTCAAGATAAAGGAACGGGTAAGCAACAAACTGTTCGTATCGAAGCTGGTACAGGTTTGAGCAAAGAAGAAGTTGCTCGAATGAAAGCAGAGGCTGAATTAAATGCAGATGCTGACCGTCAAGCTCGTGACAAAGTAGAAAAGTTAAACATGGCAGATTCTTTGATTTTCCAAACGGAAAAGCAATTGAAAGAATATGGTGAAAAATTACCAGCAGATAAAAAAGAAACCATCGAAAATGCTTTAGACGAACTTCGTGAAGCACACAAGATGCAAGAAATCTCTGCAATTGATACTGCAATGGAAAGATTAAATGCAGCATGGCAAGCAGCAAGCCAAGATATGTATCAAGATACACAAGCTGGTGGTGCAACAGGTCAACAGGCTGGTGCAAATCTACAAAGCGATGACACTGTAAGCGATGCAGAATACGAAGAAGTTAAGTAATAATAAAGTTTTGTTTTGTTTTGTTGAACCGCTTTTCTCTTTTTTATGAAAGAGAAAGCGGTTTTTTTTATGCTAAGCAGGCGTATAGAAATAAACGTGGTTATTTTGTCGTTGAGAAAAAAGTGATAAATAGCTGACTATAAGGAAGTTATTTATCACTTTTTGAGCAATCGACTGAAAAAAATAACCACGTTTATTTTAGCCCAACTACTTAAGAAGTGAAATACGTAAATTTTTACATTTTTTATAAAAAAATTCTTTCTTTTTCCGTTTCTTTGCCTTCGCTAAACATCTGATTAATATGAGATTTTTCTTTTCTATACTAATAATTTTATTTTCTGTTTCATCTTCTTCTGCACAAACGCTTGAAAGTCAATTCAGCAAAGCAGGTTCTAAGCAAGAACAGATGCAGATTGCTATGCAAATTGCGCAGCAAAACAAAGACAGTGACCCAAAAAAAGCAGCGACTTTTGCTCAAAAAGCCTACGATTTGGCAAGTTTGTTGAGCAACGTACAGGTACAAGCGCAATCGTCATGGTTGGGTGCGGAGGCATATATTGTGCAGCGAAATTATACACAAGCCAAAGCAAAATTTGAGCGTTGTGAGCGTCACGCTGCATCTTATGGTGATTTTGCCTTGGCTTCTGATTGTTACAGACAATTAATTAGCAATGCACAACGTGAAAACGATTACAAAGAAGCCGCAAAATATGGGCTTTTTGCAGCCGACTTATTAAAGAAAAAAGGCGGTGGTTCTAAAACAACAATGCAACCTTCTACCAATAATAGTGGTAATGACAATGCTCGTTGGCAAATGTTAAGTAAAGAAAATGAGCGTTTGCAGCAAGAAAATGGGCAATTGCGCCAGCAAATACAAAGTAATCCAAATTTAGAGCAAAGATTAGGTGGCGAAAAAGCAAAATTTGCAGATGCCCAACGTCAGTTGGAACGACAAAAACAAGAAAAGCAAGACGTTGAATCGCAAATCAATGCCAAGGAAAATGAAATCAATAATATGTCTGCCGAACAAGCTAAAACGAAACTTTTGGCAGAACGTCGTCAGTTGGTCATCTCTGGTTTGAAAAAACAGCAAAAATTAGATTCGATTGACCAAGTGAAAGAATTGGCTATTAAAGACAAAGAACTTAACAAAACACGCTCTATTTTTGGTGGTGGAGCTTTGGTGATTTTGGCGTTTGCTGGTATTTTTTATACCCGTTACCGCCAAAAGAAAAAATCGGCTAAGGATTTAGAAGAAAAAAACAAAACCATTGAAGCGGAACGCCAACGTTCCGACGAATTGTTGTTGAATATTTTACCAGCCTCTATCGCAGATGAACTCAAACGAGAGGGCAAAGCGCAAGCTCGTCAATACAAAGAAGTAAGTGTGCTTTTTAGCGATTTCAAAAATTTTACGACTATTTCTGAGCGATTAACACCCGAGCAATTGGTACAAGAGTTGGATTATTGCTTCAAAGCATTTGATTTTATCATTGGTCAATACAATATTGAAAAAATAAAAACCATTGGCGATGCTTATATGTGTGCTTCTGGATTGACTCAAAGTGGCGGTTCTCCTGCTAAAATCGTAAAGGCAGCTCTTGAAATGCAAGAGTTTCTGGAAGACTACAAACAAGATAGAATTTCGAGAGATTTGCCTTATTTTGAGGCAAGGATTGGAATACATACGGGTCCCGTAGTCGCAGGTGTTGTTGGTAGTAAAAAGTTTGCGTATGACATTTGGGGAGATACCGTAAATGTTGCAGCTCGCATGGAACAAACGTGCGAACCTGGGAAGGTAAATATCTCAGAATCAACATATTGGATTGTAAAGTACGATTACAATTGTCATTATAGAGGAAAACTTCCTGCCAAAAATAAAGGCGAAGTTGATATGTACTATGTTATTGATAAAATGGTGAAATAATTAAAAACCTTCTAAAAACTCATTGCCCAATTCATCTTTTTCTTTTTTATTACTTTTAGGTTTGTAATTTTTTGGCAAAACAAAATTTTTCTGCGGTGCTTTATCTTTTGGTATTGGCATCGCATTAGCGTTTGTAGTAGAAGTATTTTTGTCCGCTTTAAAAAGCATTTTTTCTTGTAATTGATAGTCTTTGCCACTCATGGCAGCATTGAGTTTTGTCTGAATTTCTCTGCGACGAACAATGCCCCTTTCAAATTCACCTTTGACATAAGTCTTAGCCTGCTCAATTTCGTATTTATCCAATGTACCTTTCATATTGAAAAAAAGGTCAAATACGCCATCGTCTTCGATGTCTTTTTGGGGAGAAAGTTTTGGATTGAATTTTTTAAAACGATTAATTACGACCTGTGCGGCATTGACTTTTATATTGTAATTGATGTCATTGTTAAAGGAATGACTGCCGCTAACGCTCATGTTCAAGGCATTGTTGCGAAGTTCCATTACGGGCATATACGTCCAGCCGTCACGAATTTCAAACCAGTTTTCGAGATTGGTGAATTTGATATTACTTAAATCTTCGATTTTGACAAAAGTAGAAAAATCCTCTAACATTTTGATGTTTTTCAACTCTCCATTTTGTACATTTAAGTATGCATAAGCAATCAAGTCTTTGTTAGAAAAATCACCTTTCTCATTCCATTTTCCATCAATTACGATGCGTGTGCTGAGATTTCCTTTGATGTTTTTATCTTGTAAAACACTTTGTCCAAAATTTTCACATTGATAAAAAAAAGTTGTTGCATCTATCTGATTAGCGGCAATTGTAGCGTGTAAATCTGCATTTTTGTGCAGGGCAACCCTTCCTTTGAGTATCATCGTACCGCCCATGGCTTCAATATTTCCATTAATACCAATATTATCATCGTCAAAATTAAGAACACCGAGGAAGTTTTTTCCTTTAAAGCGTTGGTATTCAAAATCTTGTATATCAGATTGAAACGTTCCTGAAAGGTATTTGTAAAAAGGTTTTTCGTTTGTTTTTGTTGGATTGTTTTTCGATGTATTGCTTGTTTTTTTGTCAGAAGAAGTAGCTGCTAAAAGTTTATCCAAATTCATTTTTGACGCATTTAATTTTGCTGTAAAATCCAATTTTGTGTTTTGGTTTGTAGAATCTTTTAAAAAAACAGGCAAAAAATTACCAACATTTCCATTCAAAATCATCGCATTATCAAGTCCCTCAACACTCAACTCTTTGATAGTAATATTATTATTATCAAATTTGATATTACCTGAAGGAACATTCAATTGCCCTTTCGGAAAAGCCATTGCAATATTTTCAGCGTCAATATTACCTGACATTTTTACTTGTGATATACGATTTAGGCTTTTCATGTCGTCTAAAAAACCTTGTACACTAATGTCTTGTAAAGTAATAAAACCACTTCCTGCACTACTTTTTTCTGCCATTAATTCATGAACCGCTTGGACAGGAATTTTCCCATTCAAATAAAAATCAATGTATGGTAGTTCTAAATTTTTTACGCCCAGTTTTAAATTCAGCTCTTGTTTTCCGAAAAAACCTTGAAAATCAGGAATCAAAAATGTAGAGCTTGTGGCATTTTGCGCTGCACCATTACTGAAATTAGCTGTAAAACTTACATTTTCAAGTGCATTGCTTAATTTATTGCTTTTTAAACTTCCATTTTTTAGATTTAATTCCGCAACAATCGCAGGGTTTTGATTTTTACTCAAGATACCCTTTACACTTGCTTTTGCACTAATGTTTCCATCACTTTCAAAACCTGCAAATGAAGAACGGTATTGATTGGGAAGTAATTTCAACAACGAAGACAAATCACATTTTTTACCATTAAAATCGAGGTTAAAAGTATTGCTGTTTTTTCCTGATTGCACCGTTCCTGTTACATCAAAAATATTTTTTTCAATGTCCAATTCAAACTGTTTGATGTCGTAACTGTTTTTTTCTAAATCAACTTTAATCGCAGTTGTATAATTGAGCAGATTGTTTTGTAAAAAAGTATTTTTACCCAAAGTGATGCCATGCGAGCGTAAACTTGCATTGCTTTTTAATTCAAAGTTTTTAGCGGAAAAAGAACCTTTAAAACTTGCTTTGTCAATGGTCAAACCAATATTTTGAACTTCTAAAATATTCTCATAACCAATTGTAATGTCTTCAAAAACAGCTTTTTTCAAAACAAAAGCAACATCGTTTTTAGTATCTGCCTTGGAAGGTTTTAAAATATCGTAATTGTTTTTTCCATTTTTATTAACTTTTAACAAAAAAGCACCATTTTCCACAATGACGGATTGTATGTCAATTTTTTTTGAAAAAAGGCTAAATAAACCAAATTGGAAACGCAAATGCGCTGCTTTGAGCATCACTTGCTCGTCTGTTCCCAGTAAAGTAACATTGCGTAAATCCAGTGCAACACTTGGGAACGAGCGAATCAAGGATAAGGAGAAATCTTTTACTCGAATTTCGGTGGTAATATTATTGTTGATTTCGGAAACGATACGGCGACCAATAGTTTTTTCAAACAAAGTAAGAAGGAGTAATAGCAATACGATGGCTACAGCAAAGCCAATCAATAGCCGCTTTAACCATTTTCTTTTTGTATGTGAACCTGTATTCATCTTTTCCTCTTGTCAAAGGTATAATCTTATGAGAAAAAAACGAAATGTTTTGGCAAAAATTATCATTTTAAAATAAAAAAAATAGTGACAATGATTTTTCAACCACTGCCACTATTTTTTATTTTATAGTCAGACTGAAATTTATTTTATTTCAATTTTTGCTTTACTTCTACGATTTCATAAGATTCGATGATGTCACCAACTCTCATATCGTTGAAACCTTCGATGGTCAAACCACATTCCATTTTCGGACGGATTTCTTTTACATCGTCTTTGTAATGTTTCAATGAACCCAGCTTGCCGTTTGCACCTTCTTTGACAGGGAATACAACAATACCATCACGGATAACACGGATGAAATTATTACGCATCAACTTGCCTTCTTGAACATAACAACCTGCAATTGTTCCAACTTTTGAAACGGTATAAACTTCACGAATCTCAACAGTTGCTTCGATTTTTTCTTCTTTTGTAGGCTCTAATAAACCTTCTATCGCTGCACGGATTTCGTCGATTGCTTCGTAAATGATAGAGTAGTGTTTGATTTCAACACCTTCTTGTTCTGCCAATTTTCTTGCACTCAATGAAGGACGAACTTGGAAACCAATAATGATTGCATCAGATGCTGATGCCAATACAATATCCGAATCTGTAATTCCACCAACAGCTTTGTGGATAACATTTACTTGTACTGATTCGATAGACTGCTTGATTAATGAATCCGCTAATGCTTCTACTGAACCGTCCACGTCACCTTTGATGATTAGCTTCAATTCCTTGAAGTTACCCAATGCCAAACGACGTCCAATTTCATCTAAGCTGATACGTTTTGAAGCTCTATTACTTTGCTCACGAGAGATTTGCGCACGTTTTGAAGCCGATTGACGAGCTTCAGCTTCTGAGGCTGTTTCTTTGAACTTTTCACCTGCTTGTGGCGCACCACTTAGTCCTAGTACCAATACTGGAACAGATGGACCAGCTTTTTTAACTCTCACACCAAGCTCATTAAACATGGCTTTGATTTTTCCTGAATGTTCACCAGCTACAATTGGATCGCCTTCGTTTAGCGTTCCTTCTTGTACTAAGATTTTGGTTACGTAACCACGACCTTTGTCCAAAGATGCTTCGATGACTGTTCCTATTGCTCGTTTGTTTGGATTTGCTTTCAAATCCAACAATTCAGCTTCTAACAATATTTTTTCTAATAAAAGATCAATATTAATATTTTTCTTTGCAGAAATATCTTGTGATTGGTATTTACCACCCCAATCCTCGACGAGTAAATTCATTTGAGCCAACTCATTCTTGATGCGTTCTGGATCTGCACCAGCCTTATCAATCTTGTTGATGGCAAAAATCATTGGAACACCTGCTGCTTGTGCGTGCGCAATCGCTTCACGTGTTTGTGGCATGATGTTATCGTCAGCGGAGATAATGATAATCGCTATATCTGTTACTTTTGCACCTCTGGCACGCATCGCTGTGAACGCCTCGTGACCTGGTGTATCTAAGAATGTGATACGCTTACCGTCTGCTAATTTTACTTCATACGCACCAATGTGCTGTGTAATACCTCCTGCTTCACCAGATACAACATTGGCTTTACGGATATTATCTAACAATGATGTTTTACCATGATCTACGTGACCCATTACGGTAACGATAGGAGAACGAGGTAAAAGATCTTCTGGCGAATCTATTTCTGACTCATCTACTTCAACTTGTTCTTCTGCACTGATAAACTCAATTTCAAAACCAAATTCACTTGCGATAAACTCTAAAACCTCTGCATCTAAACGTTGATTAATAGAAACAATTACGCCTAAGTTAAAACAAGTTGTGATTACTTCTGTTACAGACACGTCTAACAAGCTCGCTAATTCTGATACAGATACGAATTCTGTCAATTGCAACTTGCCATTTTCACCTGCTTCACGGCGCATATCTTCTTTCTCACGCATTGAACTACGCTTGTCACGACGGATTTTTTGACGGGTTTTCTTACCGCCTCCGCCCAAACGAGCCATTGTTGCTTTAATTTGATCGTCAATGTCTTTTTGAGAGATTTCTCTCGGTGCTGCATTACCGCCAGGTCTGTTGTTAAAACCACCTTGACCTGCTGGGCGATTTTGTCCTTGTCCACCACCTTGTCCTGCTGGACGGTTGTTGTTAAAACCACCTTGTCCTGCTGGGCGATTCTGTCCTTGTCCGCCACCTTGTCCCGCTGGACGGTTGTTGTTATTATTATTATTGATATTGGTATTATTTCCGCCTTGACCATTACCGCTACCTTGGTTGGCAGCACCGATACGCTTTACCGCATCTTCCGTAAGTGGCTGAGAAACTTTTTTGCGTTTGCGTTTGCGTTTTTCGTCAGCACTAATTCCAGCCGAGCCTTGCGCTCCACCACGATTAGGGCCACGATTGTCACGTTTCTTAGGTGCAGGTTTTTCTTCGATGGTAATTTTACCAAGAATTTTTAAACCTTTAAGTGTGGGAGCTTCCGCACGATAAAACTCTGGTGCATCAGGAGCTACTGTAGGAATAGGCTCTATTTTGGGAGCTGAAATAATAACATCTTCTTGACGTTTTCTTGGCTGCTGCTGACTTGGCTGTTGGTTACGGTTTTGACCACCACCTTGTCCTTGTCCTCTTTGACCACCGTCATTGTTTCTATTGTTATTGTTATTGCTATTATTGTTGTTATTATTATTATTCGGTCTTCTATCGTCCCTTCTATCCTCTCTTCTTTCCGCAGGTTTATTTGACTGTGGATTATTGTTGCTACTATTACGAGGAGCATCTAAATTGATTTTACCCAAAACCTTTGGTCCGCGCAACTCTATCTTCTGACGTTCCATTACTTCTGGTGCATTAGATTTAGGTGTATTTACTGCTTCTTTTTTAGGAGTTTCGGTAATGGTAGGTTTAGGTTGTTCCGCAACCACAGGAGTTGGCACTGCCACAGGCTGTTTTTCAACAGGCTTCGGTGCTTCTTCTTTTTGCTTACCAATATTAATTTGGAGGACAGGTTTATCACGCTTGATGATAACTGGAGGCATATCTTCTTTTTTTGCCTGAGGAGGACGTGTTCCAATTACAACTTGGGACGCTTTTTCCTTATCGGCAATAGAAGACTGGAACTGTTTTGCCAGTTCTGTGTACATTTCGTCGGACACTTTCGCAATGGGCTTGTTTTCAAGATTGTGCCCTTTTTTTGCGAGAAATTCGACAATGGTAGTTGTACCTACGTTAAGCTCTTTGGCTACGTTGAATAATAATTTCGACATTCAATATTTTTAATGAAAAATTTTTTCTTTAAGTTTAAGGCTAAATTAGTTTGTATTTTTTTTGACAAAATAATATAAACTAATTTAGCCTACTTATATAAAAACAGTTGCCGAATATTATTATTCACTCTAAGGACAACTGTTCGAGTATTGCTTATTCACCGTCTTCATCTTCAAATTCGGCTGCAAGAATATTTAAAACTTCTTCTACCGTTTCCTCTTCAAGGTCGGTACGACGAACCAACTCTTCTTTGCTTAATGCAAGAACACTACGAGCTGTATCACACCCAATATCTTTGAGTGCTTCTATGACCCAGCTTTCTAATTCGTCTGAGAATTCTTCCAAATCAACGTCATCAATTTCAATATCCATGTTTTCACGGAATACATCAATTTCGTAACCTGTTAGTTTGGTCGCTAACTTAATATTGATACCACCTTTTCCAATTGCCAATGACACTTGGTCTGCTTTTAACAAAACAGAGGCACGTTTTTTTACTTCATCTACTTCTACATTGCTTACTTTTGCAGGTGTGAGTGAACGTTGTATGAATAAGGCTTCATTAGACGTAAAATTAATAACGTCGATGTTTTCATTACGAAGTTCACGGACAATACCGTGAATACGTGCGCCTTTCATACCTACGCAAGCTCCTACTGGGTCAATGCGGTCGTCCATAGATTCTACGGCTATTTTAGCACGCTCACCTGGCTGACGAACTACTCTCTTGATTGTAATAACGCCATCTTCAATTTCAGGAACTTCTTTTTCAAGTAAACGTTCCAGAAATGCTGGTTCAATACGAGATAGAACCACTTGTGGTGTATTATTTTTCATTTCTACTTTTTTGATGATGGCTTTCACCATATCACCCTTACGATAGAAATCACCCTTGATGGTTTCAGTACGAGGCAATAGCAACTCATGTTTTGTTTCATCATCTAAGACTAAGAAGTCTTTTTTCATGATTTGACTTACCTCAGCAACAATCAATTCACCAATTCTGTCGCTGTATTGCTTATAAATATCGTCTTTTTCCAATTCCATGATACGAGAAACCAAGGTCTGACGGGCAGCCAGAATAGAACGGCGGCCAAAATCATCTAAGTGTAACTGCTCATAGCATTGTTGTCCAATTTCGTAATCAGGATCTATTGATAACGCTTCAGAAATAGAAACGTGTTTGTTCTCATCCGTAACCTCTCCGTCTGGTACAATCTCACGTACACGCCACAACTCTAAGTCACCACTTTGAGTATTTACGATTACGTCAAAATTTTCGTCCGAATTGAATTTCTTTTTAATCAAAGTACGAAAAACGTCTTCTAAGACACGTACCATTGATGGACGATCAATATTTTTTATATCTTTAAATTCTGAAAAAGTATCTACTAAATTAATCATTTGAGAAGTAGAAAGTTAGGTTTTTTATAAATAAAAAAAGGTTTACAACTTTTTTTATTAAAATTAAAAACTGATTTGCACCATTGCTTTTGCGATATCCGAAAAAGGGATTGGTGTTTGTTCTATTTTTTTGATATTTTTTTTGCCTTCTTTGAATTTCACCTCGTATTCTAACGTAATTACTTCATTATCAGTATTAACGAGTTTTCCTTCGTATTCGTTCCCTGATGTGGTTAAAATTTCAAGCGTTCTTCCAGTATGTTTTGGATATTGTTTGAAAAATACCAATGGGCGACTTACTCCGGGCGAAGAAACTTCAAGAGTGTATTGCTCTGTGAGCCATTTTTGTTCATCTAAGTGAGCTTCCAAAAAGCGGCTAAATTTTTGACATTTTGCAAAATCCAGTACGGTTTCGCTGTCAATGAATACTTCAAGAAAGTTATTATTGCCAAGTTTTATTTCAACAGTGAAACAATCTGAGAAATCAGGTTCGGCATATTTTAGTTGAAGCAAATTTTCTATTCTATCTTCGATTTTCATACAAGTAGGTTGATACAAACAAAAGAGGGAACATTTTTGATGTTCCCTCTTCGATGAGAAGTCAAATCTGCCGCAAAGATACATTTTTTTTTATAAAAAAAATATTTTTTAATTTATCTTTCGCAAAATCAACACTTTATCTTTTTTTGCTGATTATTTTTTTGCTTTGTTTGCAGCTTTTACCACCATAAACAACACAAAAGCTACAATTGTAAATGTAAATGCAGCTTGAATAAAATTACCATACTTTAATTCTGCTTCTCCTACTTTGTAAGAGAGTGATGAAAAATTAACGCCGCCTGTCAAAATACCTGCGATTGGCATAATAATGTCATTGACCAATGAGTCAACGATTTTTCCGAAAGCACCACCGATGACAACACCTACTGCCAAATCAAGTACGCTTCCATTCATTGCGAAGTCTTTAAATTCTTTAAACATGATTACCTAAAGTTTAGTTTTGTGAAATAAATTTGTTACTATTTTGATTTTCTTTGTTAAAAAAATGAGATTTCCTTAACACTTCCTTTTTGACGAAAATCTTTTTGAATGTCACAAAAATAAGAAAAAATATTTAATAAAAAAAGCCTATAACACAATTAATTGCATCGTAGGCTTTTTTTTTACAAATAATCAAAGATTATTCGTCAAAATCGTCAGCATCAGCCGCTGCTGCGGCAGCACCTGGCTTGACTTTTATGACTTGAAGTGCTAATTTTTCTTTGATTTTCACTTCGATTTCAGCTGCAACTTCTGGATTATCTTCTAAGAATTGTTTTGCAGAGTCACGACCTTGTGCAATTTTTGCACCGTTGTAACTGTACCAAGCACCACTTTTTCCGATAACCTCATGTTCTGCTCCCAAATCAACCATTTCTCCTGATTTGGAAATACCTTTTCCGAATACTATATCAAATTCAGCTTCACGGAATGGTGGAGCTAATTTATTTTTAATTACTTTTACTTTTACGTGATTTCCTACTACGTTACCTTCTTTGTCTTTAATCGCAGCACCAGACTTGCGAATATCAAGACGAATAGAAGCGTAAAATTTAAGGGCATTACCACCCGTTGTTGTTTCTGGATTACCAAACATTACACCGATTTTCTCACGTAATTGATTGATAAAGATACAACAACAACCTGTGCGGCTGATTGTACCTGTTAATTTACGCATCGCTTGCGACATCAAACGTGCTTGAAGACCCATTTTAGAATCTCCCATCTCACCTTCAATTTCACTACGAGGAACGAGTGCCGCTACTGAATCCACTACAATAATATCAATCGCACCTGAACGAATCAAGTTTTCTGCGATTTCAAGAGCTTGTTCGCCATTGTCTGGCTGTGAAATCAATAAGTTTTCAACATCTACGCCCAAGTGTTGTGCGTAGAAACGGTCAAAAGCGTGTTCCGCATCAATGATTGCAGCGATTCCGCCTTTGCGCTGACATTCAGCGATGGCGTGGATTGCCAAAGTGGTTTTACCAGAAGATTCTGGCCCGTAGATTTCGACGATACGACCACTCGGGAGTCCGCCAATGCCTAAGGCAATGTCTAAGGTTAGTGAACCCGTAGAAATAGTATCTACTTCTACTACTTGTTTGTCGCCAAGACGCATAACGGCTCCTTTACCAAAGGTTTTATCCATGCGATCCATGACCATCTGTAGTGCTTTTGCTTTATCTTCTTTTTGCATTAGTTATCTTTTTTAGATGGATATTTAATTTTTATAATCAAAACCAACGAGTAATTGATTTATGGTACAAAATTAAACAAATATTTTTTATAAACAAAATTTTTTAATAATTATTTTTATAAAATTTTTAATTAATAAAAATTAAAATATTTTAAAATGTTGATTTTCAGTATTTTAGGTTTTTAATTATTTAAAATAAATTAAAATAAATTTCAAACAATTTTTGTTTTTCTATTTTTTACCTATTTTTCTTTTTCTTTTTAAGTGTTAAAAAATAGATGTATTAAATAAAATTGTAAAGTATGGCATTTAAATTGTATATATATAATTATAATATTTAAACATCAGTTACTATACCTTCTCAACAGAGGCATAGTAAGAATTCAGAAGAAACATATTAAAAAAATTCCATGGGCATGGTATATCGTTTCCCAGCGAGATACTCCCTTGTTTATTGAGAAAACACAACGCCAATTTTTTAGTTAGAGGTACATCTTTACTTTAGTATTGCTATATCGTCAGTCAAATGCTTACAAAGTTCAATACTTTGGATTTGTAATTATTTGCAACAATATTGTCAATACAATTAGTATATTCCAAAAGTATAGCTTGTATTGCTGCTTTATCGTTGTCGTTTTCCCTTTTCAAGAAATGTTCATGGAGGAATCATAAGTTTTCAACAACAAATTTTTCCTGAACATGAGAAAATTACTTATCACTACCACATTGGTTTGGGTGCTTGCATTGACGATGTTTGCTGCCGCAAAACCTAAAAACGATTACATCATTCGTTTTACCGAAATTGCTCTTCGAGAGAAGGAGATGTACAACATTCCTGCATCGGTCAATATGGCTCAGGCTATATTGGAATCTTCTTGGGGCGAAGGCACTTTGGCAAAATCCAACAATCATTTTGGTATTAAATGTCATTCGGACTGGACTGGCGAAACGTTTAGTCTGAAAGATGACGATTACGATTCAGCGGGTATCTTGATGGAATCTTGCTTCCGTGCTTACGAAACACCTGAGGAATCATGGCGTGACCATTCCATTTTTTTACAAAAACCTCGTTATCAGTCTTTGTATGATTATGGTACAAATTATCGCTCTTGGGCTTATGGCTTGAAGTCGGCTGGTTATGCGACGGATTCTCTTTATGCCCAAAAATTAATTAGTATTATTGACCGTTATGAATTGTACCGTTTAGATGGATTGACTGTTCCGATTGCTGCACCTGAGATTTTGGATATGGAAGAAAATGTACCAAAAGCTGAACCTATTAGAGCTAAAAAAATATCAAAAGTCGAGCCATCTAAGCCTACTGATACTAATGAATTACCTGAAATTACGCCTGCTGATGAGATGCGTTTTGATGAAAAAACAATTGAGCAAGAGGAAACAGAAAAGCCAAATGCTATGAAAATTCCTTTGAATTATATGCGAGGACAAGGTATGAAAAAGTTGGAAAGTTTGTTTAATAACTTGAAAAAAAATGTTCAATCTGCCACGCAAAATAAGGAAAATAAACAAAAAAGTGATGAATTAGATGAAATTACGCCAGAAATTCTTCAGCAAAAAGGTGAAGATAAGCGTATTGGTAATAGTAAAATGGTATCTGAAAAGATGGTTTTTGTGAAATAAATGATGATAAAAAAAACCGCCGTTGAATATGTTTTTCAACGGCGGTTTTTTTATTTGGGAGGAGAAAACTCTTTGATTTTCATAGTTTCAAAGGTTTTTAATTCTGTTAAAGAAATTTCGATGCTTGTATTTTCGCTTTTTGATGCTTTGCAGACGTAAAGATAAGGTTGGTTTGGTTCTAAACGAATGGCACTTGATTGTCCGAATTTTTTGCCCTCTTTAATGGTGGTAACTTGCACACTTATTTTTAGCATTTTGCTGTAAGTACTTTTGATGCTAATTTGTTTGGTCATGGTATCTTGGCGGCTAAGATTCCACTTTTCATTGGTGTTGAGCGTAATATAATCTTCCAGTTTTGCCCAAGATAAACGAAAATCAACACCATACAAACCGCCTTCTTTTTCCTTGTCAAAAACTTTTATAGAGAGAACATTGTCTTGCTCCCATCTCAAAGCGTTATGGTTTGCAGGAATGATGTATTTTCTAAAAATATCTTTTGCACTTACAAAACCACTTTTTTCGTAGGGAAAACTACCAGTTTGTCCTACCTTTTCGCCATTGATGAATATTTCATCAACATCATCTATTTGTGATAAAATTAAGCGTAGATTGTCTGCTAATTTTACATCAGCCTTAAAAGCATTCGGTAGAAAAAACTTTACCCGATACCAACTGTAACCATCGTAATCAGCAAAACCTTGTGTTTCGTATTCAGACAAAGGGTCAATTGTTTTCCATGCGGAATCATCAAAGTCAAATTTTGCCCAAGAAGTATTATCGCCTGTTTGAAATTTCCAAGTTTTTCCGTAAAGGTTTATTTCTTGCGAAAAAATAAAATTCAAATGACCAAAGGTCAGTAAAAGAATAAGATATTTTTTTATCATCGTTCACAAATTTTTTATCATCATTTCTGCGCCATCTTCTCCGACAAGGCTTCCGATAGCAACACCCATTCCGCCCATTCGGACAGCAATGCCAAGGTTTTTTGAGTGCATTTGTATGATTGGTTTTTTTATCGAACCAAGTCCCATAATGCCACTCCAAGTCATGTCAATATCAACGTTTTTTTTAGGTAGAATAGTATTTTGAAGTAGGTCTTTTAGTGCATTTTGTATGATTTCGCTTGTTCCAAAAGCATCGGTTTGTTCATTTTTATAATCTAAATTCCTTCCACCGCCAAGCAAAATTCGGTTGTCAATATTTCTAAAATAAAAATAACCTCTATCATAATGAAAACAACCTTTGAGCGAAAGATTCGGGATTGGTTTTGTAATGATTACTTGATTCCGAGCTGCGGTAACTTCTATTTCTGGTAACAACTGCTGGGCAAAGCCATTGGTGCAAATCAAGGCTTTTTTTGCTTGAAAATGCCAGTTTTTTGCTTGAAAAATGATTTTTTCACCTTCATCAATAATTTTTTCTACATTCAGACCATTGATTATTCTAACACCTTTTTCTTGTGCAATCGCAAGTAAGGTTTTCATCATTTCGCCAGTATTGATTTGCCCTTCTGATTGGTTCAAAATAGCGTTGTCAATGCCTTCAAAACCAAAATTATTCACTTCTTTTTTGCTTAATATTCTGTATGTATCGTTTCGCTTTGTTGTATTTTTTACTTGTTTGTTAAAATAATCCAATTGAGAATGACAAACGTTAAAAATATTTTTTTCTTCTTTTTTAAAAATTTCAAATCCGCCTAAATTCTCATACCGCAATGCTTCATCGCCAACCCGTTCACGCAGCCGAGAGAGTCCTTTGAATCTACGTTCCACCAACGCAAAAACTTCATCTTCGGAACTGTTTTTCAAATCGTCTATCAGTTCTGAGATGCTTCCAAAACAAGCAAATCCCGCATTGCGAGTACTTGCACCATAAGGCAAAAAGCCTCTTTCAATCACAACGACATTGAGGTGCTTGGAATGTTCTTTCAAGTGAATCGCAGCGTTTAAGCCAACAATTCCACTACCAACAATGGCAATGTCTATGCCTTCAAAAAAACTTTGTTTTTCCCAATAACTAAGCATTTTTATTATTTTTTTGTAACTACTTAGCATTGAAAAAATCGAAGATTTTTCATTCTTTACCACGGAGAAACGGAGGTCACGGAGGCAAAAAAATTAGCCTTCGGCTAATTTTTTTTCAAACTCTGTGTTCTCCGTTCCTCCGTGGTAAAAAGTCGAAAAGTGGTAAATAGTTACATTTTTTTGTGAAATTATTTTGCCGCAGCCCTTGCTAAACGGTCATTGATTGCTCTTCCCAAACCTTCGTCAGGAAAACGTTCCGCCAAGATAATGTCAATATCTAAACTGTCTAAATGACGAAGTGCTGCGAATAATTTTTTGGCAGCTTCCTCCAAGTTTTTTTCAGGAGATAAAATTTCTTGATGCGCAACAACATTTGATACAGCATCAGAAAACCGCAAAACGCCAATTTTTTTATTTTGAAAAGAGGAAAAAGTAACCTCATTTAATTCTGTTAAAATTAAAGGCTTGCGAGGCGCATAATGAGATTTGAGTAATCCTGGTGCTTTTGGGTTTGAGCTACTATGTTTTTGGATAGTGACTTTTCCTACAACATTTTCAATGGCTTCAATTGACAAACCTCCAAGGCGATAAACAATAATTTTTTCACCTTCAAAACCAACAATCGTAGATTCTACACCAACACGACAAGCACCACCATCTATAATAGAGTTGATTTTTCCTTGTAATTGGTCAAAAACGTGTTGCGCAGTGGTCGGGCTGATGTAACCAAACGGGTTTGCACTTGGTGCAGCTAAAGGCAGATTGCATTTTTTGAGTAATTCCAACGCTAATGAATGGTCTGGAATACGAATTGCAACGTCTGGTAAGCCAGATGTTACCAAATCAGAAATGATTTTTTTCTTTTTTAATAAAATGGTGATTGGTCCGGGCGAAAAGGCTTGAAACAACAAACGGGCAGCATCAGGAATCGTTTCGACCCATTGTTCGGCAGCTTCGACGGAGTAGGTATGTACTATTAAAGGGTCAAAAAAAGGGCGTTCTTTTACACTGAAAATTTTTAAAACGGCATCGTCATTCAATGCGTTTCCTGCTAATCCATAAACCGTTTCGGTAGGAATAGCGACCACTTCACCCGCTTTTAGCTCTTCTGCGGCGTATTCTAAATTACTATGAATTAAAGTTTTCAAAATTTTTTCTGCAAAGATACCAAATGGAATACAAAAATGTCAAAGAAAATACGATATTTGCATAAACTATACTAATTGGGATAAAAATCAAGAGAAAACGTATGAATATCCTTTTATTTTTGTTGGCTATACTTCCTGGGCTACTGATATGTTACCTCATATTCAGTATGGATAAGTATGAAAAAGAGCCAAAAATACATTTGGTTGTTTGTTTTGTGCTTGGGATTTTCTGTACCTTACCCGCCATTAACATCGAAAATATTGGAGCAAATTTTATAAACAACCACAAAGGTCAATTTTTGCATATATTTCTATTTGCCACTTTTGTTATTGGTCTAACCGAAGAGATTCTCAAATTTTTTGCTTTGCTGATGTATGCTTATCCAAGGAGAGGTTTTAATGAACCCTTAGATGGTATCGTTTATTCTTCTATGATAGGAATGGGTTTTGCTACTTTGGAGAACCTAATGTATGCGCAGAGCTTTGGTATGAGTGCAGTTTTGGCACGGGCGGTTACGGCTGTGCCTGCACATGGTGTTTTTGCTGTATTGATGGGTTTTTATGTTGGAAAAGCCAAATTTGAGGACAATCTAAACGAAAAAGGAAAGCTAATGCTCAAAGGGCTAATGGTGAGTGTTTTAGCGCATGGTACGTATGATTTTTTACTTTTACAAGGAGAATACCAGATTTTGATGGCTTGTGCAACTGTTTCTGTATTGGTGGGAATTCATTATGGCAAAAATTTTATTCATCAGCAACAAGCAATTTCGCCATTTCGAGATGACCATCACGATGAAATGACGGTAAGTGATTTGGCTGAAAATGATAGGGTTAGGTTTATTCAAGACAGAGAAATTATTGATGCTATGTTGAATAAAATGGCTAAAAAAGAGGTATTGACAGATGCTTGGGCTGAAATTTATGCTGACAATCAGATGGGTGACAAATGGCTTCGCTTTTTTATACCACCTTCGGATTTTACAGAAGACTTAGCTCCTCGAATGATTCGTTTGCCTGGGCCAACACCTTTTGAAATTGTCAATCTCATTTTTACAACTGAGTACGAAGACGAAATTGTAGCTGCCGCAGAATACCTTCGCTTGCGAGAATTTTACTACGAAGAACCTTATCGTGAAAAATTAGTTGGGCATTTAGAAGAGTTTGATACGGAAAATCTTAGTGATATTCACCGAGAACACCTCACTACTTTTATTTTACAGACACAACTCAATGACAAAAGTTTGGGTGAAGACTATGAAGAATATGCCAATCGAGCGCACCGAATTTTGTGCGAAATTTCGTAGTGAAGTTAGCTAAAAAGACTTACGACTTAACGACTATTGACTTTAGACTCGCCTACTTATTTGCCAAAAGATACATTACTGCCATACGAACTGCAACACCATTTTCTACTTGTTGCAAAATAATAGAATGTCCACTGTCTGCAACATCGGAAGTAATTTCCACACCACGATTGATTGGACCAGGGTGCATTATGACAATCTCTTTGTCCAAACGACTCAATCTTTCTGCATTTATACCATAATACAAAGAATATTCTCGTAAAGAAGGAAAATATTTGATGTCTTGTCGTTCCATCTGAATCCTCAAAATATTGGCTACATCACACCACGCTAAGGCTTTTTGAACGTCGTATTCAATGCTCACACCAAGTGCTGCCAAGTGCTTAGGAATCAATGTTGGCGGACCACAAACTTTAACGTGTGCGCCTAATTTTTGCAAGCAAAAAATATTACTCAATGCAACACGAGAGTGTAAAATATCACCAAAAATACATATTTTTTTATTTGTTAGATCTCCTATTTGTTCTCTCATCGAAAAGGCATCAAGGAGTGCTTGTGTAGGATGTTCATGTGTACCATCTCCAGCGTTGATGATGTTAGCATCAATTTTATTGGCTAAAAAAGCACAAGCACCAGGCGCAGGGTGTCGCATCACGACCATATCCACTTTCATTGCCAAGATATTATTGACCGTATCCAAAAGTGTTTCTCCTTTGCTCACCGAACTTGCCGAAGCCGAAAAATTAACCGTATCAGCTGAAAGTCGTTTTTGAGCCAGCTCAAAAGAAACACGTGTACGGGTTGAATTTTCAAAAAAAAGGTTGGCTACTGTCACATCTCTTAGTGATGGAACTTTTTTTATGGGACGATTAATAACGTCCTTGAAATGTTCGGCTGTTTCAAAAACCAACTGAATATCCTCGGTTGTGATTTGTTTGATGCCAATAAGGTGTTTTGTACTGAATTGCGACATTATACTTTTTTAGAATATAAAATAACTTTGTCTTCTGATTGATTTTCTTCGCTCCAATGAACTTTGACGTATTCTTCGTCCAATGAATCAATGGCAATGCCTATAAAATTACCTTGAATCGGCAAATGCCTATTAAAACGTCTGTCCACCAATGCGACCAAATCCACTGAAGCTGGACGACCATAGTGATTGACCGCTGTGAGCGCCGCTTGAATAGAACGACCCGTATAAAGTACGTCGTCAATCAAAATGACACGTTTGTTTTCTACCAAAAAATTCATTTCGTTGTAGCTTGCTGCCAAGGTTTTGCCACGGCGAAAATCGTCACGGTAAAAGGTAATGTCCATTTTGCCATAAGGAAAAGTAGGAACACCCAAGGTTTTCAGTCGTTTGACCAAACGGTCAGCCAACAGCGTTCCCCGAGGTTGAACACTTACAATACAAGCATCTTCAAACTGATCAAAATTTTCTATCAGTTGGTAGCAAAGTCGCTCAATGACCAAGTCAAATTGCGGTTGGGAAAGGATAATTCTTTCTGCTTCTGTCATTTCAACGTGAATTTTTGCAAAGATAGTTTTTTTCTTAAAAAAACGAAAGCTAATTTTTTAATATTGAATTTTTTCAAGGATTATCTATAAATACGAATAATGGGGTAGAATCCAATTGTTTTAAATTAGCTCATATTGGATTTCAAGTTGCTTTTTCAAAAGACCTTTTTCAATTTTACTAACCCTTGCAATACCTTTTTGAAAGGAAAGTTTATCTTTGTAGAAAGATTCGAGCAGCTAACGCACCGTCACAGACGACCAGACAGAATAGCTCAATTATGACCGAAGGCATCACTTTGTGACAAATCGAGCCAAGCGAGATGCAGTAGTTTTGTGTTTTGTTTAAGGCATACATAGTGCCAGCTGGGATTTTGGTAAAGGTGTGCCTTCAAGAGGTAACACTTTTGAGCGATTACGAAAAGTGAGGGCAAGTTATGAAGAAGTTTCTTCTGGTAATTTCCAGCTTATCACAATGTTTCCTATCCCATAAATATTATTAGGTGTATAAAATATTTATACACCCCTAATTTAATTTTTTTGATTATGAATATTAATAATTTTCCTAATTTAATAAAGACTCTAAACTTATTTAATATAGAATCAGGTTTAGACAATGAACAAGTTTTTTACTTTTTTGAAAAGAGTATTTCAAACGAAATAATTATATTAGAAGATTTTAAAACTGAATTTCAAGATGCAGTTCAAAATATTTCTTTTGATTGGGTGGCACTTGCCGCCCAATCAAATATATTAATTAATCCTCAAAAATATAATAGATTAGAAATAATAAATTATGTAAAAGGATTATTGTGGGATTATCTATTTCCTAATCAGAGATTATCAAAAGAAACAATCTCAAAACTTAATAATGATGTAGCTATTTTCTTAAAAAACTATAACAATTGGATATTTTCTTATGATTTACATGATGAATTACTTGCAATAAAGAAATGGAAAGAGTTAGAATATTACCAATTATGGAATATTAATTTTAACGAGTACAATATTGAGAGAAAATTAGAAAACAACGAAAAAGATATGGAAATAGGATATTTACGTTACAAAGAATAAAATAATACCAGCTACTGCAACACAACCGCAGTGGCTTTTTTCTACACCCAAGCAAAAATCTCCAAAATCCGTCGTAGCTTTACGACCGCTTTCATGCGCTTGTGGATAGCTGGTACGATGCCCCGCTGGCGCATAGTGTGTAAAAGTTGAAAAACTAAAACTAAACTATTCGCTGGACGTGATTTGTAATCACGTTCTTCTGTCAGTATGTTTTCAACATAGCGAAGCAGCACAGCACTATCAGCAAAAACACATCACGTAGAGAAAAGGCACGCCTTTTCTCGTGTTTCGTATGCCTAACGTAGTGCGAGAAAAGGCGTGCCTTTTCTCTACGTATGCTCCGCTGGCGCATAGTATGTAAAAGTTGAAAAACAAAAACTAAACTATTCGCTGGATTTGGTTTGTCACAAAGTGATGCCTTCGGTCACAACCAAATTCTTCTATTTGTGTGTTTTCAACGTAGCGAAGCTGTACAGCACTAATACAAAAAAAACCTTTTTCAAATTACTTGAAAAAGGTTTTTTGTTATATCTCTTTTGCTAAAAAATCTTTTATCCATTCTGTCGTAACAGATTTTGGTCGTTCCAAAGGAAGCCCGAGTGCACGTGACCAGCAAGATGCCGCCAAAACGCCCAAAGCTCTCGAAACACCAAACAATACAGTATAAAAACCATATTCTGTCATACCATAATGTACCAACAATGCACCTGAGTGTGCATCAACATTTGGCCAAGGATTTTTTATTTTTCCATTTTCTCCCAAAACTCTTGGTGCTACATCAAATACATTCCAAACTGTTTCGACAGTATCGTCATTTTTGATGTATTCTTTTGCAAATTCCATTTGCGCTGTAAAACGAGGATCTGGTTTGCGCAAAACAGCATGACCATAACCAGGTACTACTTTTCCAAAAGCCAAAGTTTCACGGATATAGTGTTCGATTTGTTCTTTTGTTGGTTTTGTAGAGCCAATAGATTCGCACATTTTGAGAATCCACTTGATTACTTCCTGATTTGCCAAACCATGTAATGGGCCAGCCAAAGCATTCATCGCAGCTGCAAAAGACAAATAAGGATCGCTCAATGTAGAACCAACCAAGTGTGTTGTGTGCGCAGAGGCATTTCCTCCTTCATGGTCAGCATGAATGGTCAAGTAAAGGCGCATTAGATTTTTAAAATCAGCATCTTCGTAACCCATCATGTGCGCAAAGTTTGCGCCCCAGTCCAAACGATTGTTTGGCTCTATTTGCTCATTATTTCTGTAAATTCTACGGTAAATATAAGAGGCAACTCGTGGCAAACGAGCAATAAGATTCATCGTATCTTCATAAGTGCAATCCCAGTACTCTGACTTCGGCATACCTTCATCATAGCGACGAGCAAAAATACTATCTGTTTGCATTGCCATGATTCCAATACTGAATTGTGTCATTGCGTGCGTTGTTAGTGGCAACGCATTGATGGTGTCAAAAACGTGTTGTGGAACAGCTGCACGTTTTTCCCATTCGTTGGTCAGCCAAAGCGCATCTTCTTCGGTTGGCAATTCACCAACCAACATAAGCCAAAAAATACCTTCTGGAAGTGGTTCTTTTCCACGACCTTTTGGCAAAAGTTCACGCAATTGAGAAATTGAGTAACCTCTAAAACTGATGCCTTCTTGTGCATCTAATAAAGATGTTTCCCACAACATACTTGTAATGTCACGCATTCCGCCAAAGATTTGGTTCACTTTGACATCATCAACTACTCTTTCGCCGTGTTCTTTATTGATGGTTTTAATCTCTGCCGCTTGGGCTTGTGCCTTTTGAAAAAATTTCTGTTTTAGGGCATCCATAATTGTAATGTTAGCTGCTAATAAATATTGGAAAAAAATGGTTAGTTCTAAAATTTTTAATCAAAACAAACAAAATAAAATAAAGATGTATGTTTTGTAAAAATAATTCAAAGTTTGGTTGGAATTATTTCAAAGGCAAAGATATAGTTTTCTACATATTTAAACAAACGAAATAGGATTTTAATAAAATATTATTTTATTGCTAAAAAATTGTTTTTTTGGATTGTCACATAATTACAAAAAACAATATATGTTTTTAAATTAAAATTATATATATTTGTATTTAAATCATAAAAAAGTATTATTTGGTACTTTTTTTGGAATAGAATAAGCATAATTTATTTGTTAAGTGCTTTAAGTAATTGATTATTAAATATTTATAATTTTTCAATAAGTTAATTTCACCCAACCCAAAATGTCATCGTCCCGTGAAAATTAGATTTTATTTGACCTATTGCCTGTTGTGCTTTGGTGTGTTTTTTGCTTCGGCTCAAAACAGTTCCAAGATTTACGATTTAATCAACGAACTCCGCAATAGCAAGCAAGATACGAGTAAAGCTGATAT
Organism: Saprospiraceae bacterium; assembly: GCA_043777755.1. Classification (GTDB taxonomy): domain Bacteria; phylum Bacteroidota; class Bacteroidia; order Chitinophagales; family Saprospiraceae; genus CANHEE01. The sequence goes on along the minus strand of JAYWHK010000199.1, from coordinate 32,003 downwards.
TTTTGTGCAATTGGCAAACGAATACTATCCTTTAGAGATAGAAAAAGCGATTAGCAAAGCTGAATTGGCTTTGATAATGATGGAACCAAAAAAAGATACTCGTCGAGTTTTTAGTGCTTTGGACATACTGATTCGTTGTCACTTAGATGTCAAAACCAATCTTAATCTTGCTGCGAAATACCTTACAAAAGTCCGCTCGTTAGATACTTCACAGCTTTCCAATATAGACAATTCAAAATTATATGCGCTTGAAGGGAAAATGTTTTTTTCTTTAAATGATCATCCTAAGGCGCAAAAAGCGTTTTTGAAACAATTGTCTTTACTTGAACAAAATTCTGGCAAAGTTCCTCAAAAAGACCTTGCCTCTGTTTATTTTAACTTAGGAGAATTGTACGCTTATCAAAATGACAATCCTAACGCAACAAATAATTATCTAAAATCTTTGACTTTTTATCAAAATTCAGATGATTTGGAAGGTCGTGTAAGGGTCTTGAATGCACTTGGGAAAATTTATGCAAAAGTAAATCTTTACGAACAAAGCCTGCAATATTCTAATGATGCACTTTTCCTTTGTGAAACTATTTACGATAAAACACTTACGGCTTATGCTTACATCAATTCTGGTATTGCGTTGAACCGTCTGTCCCGTCAAGAAGAAGCGATTACACATCTTTACAAATCCATTGAACTTGGCTCTACGATTAACAATGCGGCTGTAATTTGTAAAGGAAAGTTAGCGTTAGGTGATATTTATGATAAATCGCCACAAGATACCGCTTCTTTACGGCTATATCGAGAAGCACTTGACGCTGCTTTGGCAAGCAACGATAAGGCATTGATTCGTGACGTTTATGAAAAATTATATGTATTTTATGACGGAAAAGACGACACAGGTTTTGCCCATTTATACTTAAAAAATTTGGTTTCGATGCGTGATTCGCTCAATGTAGAAGAACAAAGCAAGCAATTCATTGTCAATAAGATACGTTTTGAGGCAGAAAAAAAAGAACAAGAAAACCGCTTGCTGTTGGCAAAGCAATTGGAAAGTCAAGTGACTATTCAACGCCAAAAATTAGGAAATATCATTTTGTTGATACTGATGTTGGGTTTGGCTTTTGGTGGTTATTTTTTAAATAAATCATTGAAACAAAAGAAAAAATACAACATAGAATTAGAAGGAGAAGTTGAAAAACGCACCAAACAATTGCAGGTTTCTAACGAAGAACTTCTCAAAACAAACCAAAATCTGGAACAATCTAACAATGAACTTGAGCGTTTTGCTTACATTGCTTCGCATGATTTGAAATCACCGCTGCGAAACATCATCAGCTTTCTAAATTTAATTCAAAGAAAACTTAAAGGACATAGCGATACAGATTTGCAAGAATATTTGCGTTTTGCAACAGAAAATGCCAAACAAATGCACTCGCTAATTCAAGATGTTTTGGAGTTTTCAAAAGTAGAAGCTGAACCAACAGGCAAAAAAGAAAAGATTGACATGAACGAATCCATGATGCTGGTTGTTCAAAATCTGAATGAATCTATCAAAGAAACAAATGCTGAAATTATTACCGAAACTTTGCCAATTGTAGAAGCAAACTCAGTGCATTTACTTCAATTGTTACAAAATTTGGTAGGAAATGGTATTAAATACAATAAAAATCACAATCCAAAAGTAGAAGTAAAATACAGTTTGGTCAATGGTTTTCATCTTTTTACAGTCAAAGACAATGGCATTGGCATTGACAAACAATACCATGACCAAATCTTTGAAATGTTCAAGCGTTTGCATACCCGTGACGAATACAAGGGTACAGGTATTGGTTTGGCAATTTGTAAAAAAATTGTGATGAGCCTTGGCGGACGTCTGTGGTTAGACTCTGATTACGGAAAAGGTAGTACGTTTTATTTTACTGTTCCTGTTTAAATTAAGTAGTCGCAAGTCATTTTAACAGAAAACGGTAGTTTTCTTTGTTGGAAAACTACCGTGAATAATTATTTTGTGGTCTCGTCGGGAATCGAACCCAAATCAGCAGAATCGGAATCTGCCATTTTATCCGTTAAACTACGAAACCTATTTTCGGGCGCAAAGATATGTAATTGTCTTATGTTTATTAGTATTTTCAATATTTTTTATAAAAAAAGTAGCAAGTTAGCAACTATTTGCAGAAAGGACTGTTCATATTATATGTTTGTATTTAAATTTCAATACAAATCTTTCCTATTTTATTCAAGACCAATTTTAGTTGCTCTTGTAAAACCACGTTCAATACCTGTTTATGAAAAATAGTAAATATCTTTACGTCATGCTGTATTCTCTTCTGTTGTTAGCAACGGGTTGTTACAGACAGCGTGTAAGTAAAAATCGTCCAAATACAATCACCGATAAAAACTCTAATACGATGTTTTATAATTTCAAACTTAATGCTTTAGATGGTCAAACAATTGATTTTTCTAAATACAAAGGAAAAAAAGTCATTATTTTGAATGTTGCTTCAAAATGTGGTTTTACGCCACAATATGCAGATTGGCAAGCATTTTATGATAAAAACAAAGATAAAGTTGAAGTTTTGGGCTTTCCTTCCAACGAATTTTTAGGACAAGAACCTGGCTCAAATACTGATATTGGTGAATTTTGTCAAAAAAACTATGGTGTTACTTTCCAAATGTTTGAAAAAACAAATGTAAAAGGAAGTGATAAATCTGAATTTTATTCTTGGTTGTCAGAAAAATCAAAAAATGGCTGGAATGAACAAGAACCAAGCTGGAATTTTTGCAAATACGTTGTCAATGAGCAAGGCGAACTAACACATTTCTTCTCGTCTGTCATAAAACCTGAAGACGCTGAGTTTTTGAAAGCAATGGAATAAAATAAGGATAACAATAACAATAGACTTCTTGTGAATGTATTTTCACAAGAAGTTTATTTTTTAGTAAATTAAATATTCAGCGATTTTTTTTATCTTTGCACCCAAATTAAAAATTAGAATGTCTGAAATAGGAAAAGAAATACAAAAACGCCGAACCTTTGGCATCGTAAGTCACCCAGATGCTGGAAAAACTACACTAACAGAAAAATTACTTCTTTTTGGTGGTGCAATCCAAACGGCAGGTGCTGTCAAATCCAATAAAATCAAGAAATCTACAGTTTCTGACTTTATGGAAATCGAGAAACAACGTGGTATCTCGGTGGCGACCTCTGTTATGGGTTTTGATTATAGAGATGTAAAAATCAATATTTTAGATACGCCTGGTCACAAGGATTTTGCAGAAGATACTTACCGCACTTTGACAGCAGTGGATAGCGTGATTGTGGTGGTTGATGTCGCAAAAGGTGTTGAGTCACAAACCGAAAAATTGGTAGAAGTCTGCCGAATGAGAAATACACCTATCATTGTGTTTATCAATAAGTTAGACCGTGAAGGACAAGATGCTTTTGATATTTTAGATGAAATAGAAAAAAAGTTAGACTTGATTGTTACGCCATTGAGTGTGCCTATTGGTATTGGCTCTCGTTTTCAAGGCGTTTATAACCGTTACGAAAAAAAATTAAACCTTTTTGGTGCGCATGGAAAGCAAGAAGAAGGTGAAACACTTGTTTTTGAAGACATTAATAGTCCTGAATTAGAGAAAATAATTGGAGAAAAACCTGCACAAGAATTGCGCAGCAACTTGGAAATGGTCGAGATGGTTTATCCCAAATTTGACATTGAAGAATACCGAGAAGGTTTGGTTTGTCCAGTGTTTTTTGGTAGTGCTGTCAATAATTTTGGTGTAAAAGAATTGTTGGATTGTTTTGTAGAAATTGCGCCAAGCCCATTGCCTCGTTTTACAGAAGAAAGAGAAATTCAACCTTTGGAAAATAAGTTCACAGGTTTTGTTTTTAAGATTCATGCCAATATTGACCCAAAACATAGAGATAGAATTGCTTTTGTTCGTGTTTGTTCTGGAAAATTTGAGCGAAACACCAATTATTACCATGTTCGTCAGGACAAAAAAATGAAATTCTCTAACCCAACGATGTTTATGGCTTCTAAAAAAGAAGTTGTTGATGATGCTTTTCCTGGTGATATTGTTGGACTTTATGATGCTGGAAATTTTAAAATTGGTGATACTTTGACCGAAGGCGAAAAGCTACATTTCAAAGGGATTCCTCAGTTTTCTCCTGAGCAATTTCGTCTGGTGAACAATACTGACCCCTTGAAATCCAAGCAATTGGCAAAAGGTTTGGATCAACTTATGGACGAAGGTGTTGCGCAGCTTTTTACAAGAGCTTTAGATGGTAGAAAAATCATCGGAACGGTTGGTGCGCTTCAATTTGAGGTGATTCAGTACCGTTTGAAGCATGAATATGGGGCTTCTTGCGATTACGAACCTGTCAATTTGCACAAAGCCTGTTGGTTTGAGGTGGAAGACGATGCCTCAGGAAAAGACTTTTTGAGCAAACGAAAACGTGATATTGCCTACGACAAAGATGGTCAAGGAGTATTTTTGTCGGAAAGTGCTTGGGTTTTGAAATTAGCACAAGATAATTTTCCAAAAGTAAAATTTAGATTTACATCGGAAGGCTAAAAAAAACTCATCTTAAATCCTTCTCTCAGAGAAGGATTTAAGATGAGTTTCTAAAACTAAAAACTTTCAATAAGTAATTGGGCTAAAATAAACGTGGTTATTTCTATACGCCTACTTACAAGAGTTTTCTACTTTTTAAATAGTTTTTTTGTACTCAATATTCCAATATTTTTTTCATCGCAATCTGCACTTTTTCGATAGACGGAATCATTGTTTTTTCCAACGTTTCATTCAAAGGAATGGCTGGCATATCTTCTGCGCCAATGGTTCGGACTGGTGCATCTAAATATTCAAAACAATTTTCCTGAACTCTTGCTGCAATGCTTTGAGCAAAAGACGCACTGACTTGTTCTTCTGTCACGACCAAACAACGACCATGTGTTTTCACTTGCTCGTAAATCATCGTTTCGTCCAGCGGGAAAAGCGTCCGCAAATCTATGATGGTAATGTTTTTTTCAAAATTTTTAGAAGCGTTTAACGCCCAGTGAACGCCCATTCCATAAGTGACAACCACCAAGCTATTTTTTTTCTTAACTTGTTCATTGTCAGCTTTTAATAGTAGATTTGCTTTTCCAAAAGGCAAAATATAATCCTCATCAGGTTCTACACAACGAGCTGTTTCTGTACCTTTTACTTTTGACCAATACAAACCTTTGTGTTCCAAAATCACAACAGGATTTGGGTCGTAATAAGCTGCCTTCATCAAACCTTTTAGGTCAGCACCGTTGCTCGGATAAGCGATTTTTATGCCTTTGATACTGGTCAAAATACTCTCTACACTCGATGAATGATAAGGACCTCCGCTACCATACGCTCCAATCGGAACTCGCAAAATCATACTTACTGGAAATTTTCCATTGGAAAGATAACAAGAACGGGCAACTTCTGTGAACAATTGATTGATGCCAGGAAAAATATAGTCTGCAAACTGTACTTCTACGATGGGTTTCAAACCTACGGCAGACATTCCAACAGTACTACCAACTATAAAAGCCTCTTGAATTGGCGTGTTAAATACTCTATCGTCGCCAAATTTTTGTGCCAACGTTGCCGCTTCTCTAAAAACACCACCCAACCGTGCGCCAACATCTTGTCCGTACAACAAACATTCGAGGTGTTTTTCCATCAGCTCTTGAATGGCAAAAAGGGCATTGTCCACCATTACTTTTGGTTCTCTGCCTTCGGGTTCTCTGATGCCTTTTTCTTCTGTAATTGGTGTCGGCGCAAAAACGTGAGTGAACAAGTCTTCAGGTTTGGGGTCTTCAGCGGCATTCGCAGCTGCCAAATCTTCTACTACTATTTTTTTTACATCTTGCTCAATATCAGCAATTTGTGTTTTTGAAAAACCACTTTTCAGCAGTTGATTTATCAAAATTGGATAGGGGTCACGACTTTGATGTTCCTCCAAGTCATCACGGTACCATTCTTTTCTGACACCTGAAGTATGGTGGTTCAACAAAGGAACTTTTGCATGAACCAAAAACGGACGACGTTCTTTTCTTATCGTTTCAATTACCTTTTGTAAGGTTTTATAGCACAAAGAAAAATCGCTACCGTCGATGCTAATCGCTTCGAGTCCAGGAAAACCTTTGGCGTATTCGGCAGCATTGGCGATTCGAGTTTCTTTTGCATTGGCTGAAATGTCCCAATCGTTGTCTTGAACCAAATATAAAATAGGTAGTTTTTTCAAAATTGCCATTTGGAAGGCTTCTGAAACTTCTCCTTCTGTCACCGAAGCATCACCAAACGAACAAACTACGACTGGTTTTTCGTCAAAATTATCCAAACCTCGATTTTCACGGTATTGAACGCCCATCGCAACGCCTGTGGTTGGTATTGCTTGCATACCCGTTGCTGATGATTGGTGCGGAATGGTTGGTTTATCAACATCTTTCAAACTCGGATGGCAATAATACGCTCGTCCGCCAGAAAAAGGGTCATCTTTTTTTGCAAAAAGTTGCAACATCAAATCATAAGGACGCATTCCAATACTGAGCATAAAAGCATCGTCACGGTAGTACGGAGCTGCAAAATCCTGTGGCTTAAGGAGCAATCCACAAGCGATTTGAATGGCTTCGTGTCCACGAGAAGTGGCGTGAACATATTTTGAAACCAGCTTAAAATTGTCTTCGTATGTTTCGGTCATGGCTTTGGCAGTAGCCATGAGTCGAAATGCTTTTTCTAAAATAGTGGTTGAAATATTATTTGGCTTAGGCATAAATGGTTTATTTCGTTTCTAAGTTTTCGTAATGATTCTAATCAATTGAAAATCAAGACAATACAGCAATAGCAAACTTATTGGACAATGGAATTATTAACGACCTCCTTTCTTTCTCTCTTCATTGATGCGTTCACGCATTTTTTGTTTGATGGCTTCTTTCTCTTTTTCAGTCAAAGGTTGTTTGGTTTTCGGTAGCGTACCCGTTCCATCATCGGCTTTGATTTCGCCTTTGTTTTTATCCATCGAAATGCCTCCATTGTCAAATTTTGAAGGTTTGTTTTCTATTTCAAGAGGAATTGGTTCTGAGTTTTTGGGTTGCTCTACGGCAACTTCTTCTTTGTAGAAATCGCTTACTTCGTTTGTTTTTTTCTTGCTTGCGCAATTTGAAAAAATTAAAATACTACTCGTAGAAACGATAAGAAGTGTTTTTTTTAACATAATAAAAAATTGAATTTTTTTGCAACTATTTAGCGTCGAAAAAATCGAAGATTTTTTATTTTTACCACGGAGAAACAGAGGTCACGGAGGTGAAAAAATTAGCCGAAGGCTAATTTTTTGCCAAACTCTGTGTTCTCCGTTTCTCCGTGGTAAAAAATTGCAAAAGTGGTAAATAACTACATTTTTTTTAACAAAATAATTGTTACTATAATATTCTGTGTATTCTTACTCCTAAGTAGTAATGTCTAAATAAACACGGTTATAAAATTCTGTAATCTATTAAGAATCAAGATGCTACTGACTTTTAGACTTATGACTTATTTACTTACGACTACTTATTAGTCCATTGCATTTTATTTTTACACAAAGTTACATTTTTTTTTATCTTTGCACACAAAATATTACAGCAACTAAAAATTTATGAAAAATCAATACGTTCTCCGCATCAGCGATTTCCGCAATTTTATACTTTCTCGTCTTTGTGCTGCCATAGCATTCAATATGCTCAATACGATTGTCGGCTGGCAAGTGTATGAATTGACTAAGGATTATTTTTCTTTGGGAAAAATTGGATTAAGTGTTATCATTCCTTTTACGATTGTTTCTTTGTTCAGTGGCTATGTTGCCGAAGTAGTGGATAGAAGGCGGATTATTCGGATTTGCGTTGCAGCATTAGCGTTGTGTATGCTTGGTTTTTATCTGTTAAATACCGTTTATATAGATGTTTTAAAAACCCAAGGCGTTGGATTGATTTATGCTTTGATGTTTTGTACTGGCATTATTCGAGGTTTTTTAAGTCCAGCTCAATCTGCCTTCATTGCTCAATTAACACCTCGAGAGCATTACGCACAAGCCAGTACTTGGAGTACCATCGTTTGGCATACAAGTGCGGTTGGAGGCCCCGCTGTTGCTGGATTAATGTATGCTTGGGTTGGCGCACCAGCAACTTATCTGACTATGTTTTTATTAGAAATTATTTCTTTTTCTTTTTTATTTTTTGTAGAAAAAAAACCATTACCAAGCATAAATCAAGGAGAATCTATTGGGAAAAGGCTTTCAGAAGGCTTGAAGTTCGTATTTGGACATCAAATTATTTTAGGGTCAATTACATTAGATATGTTTTCAGTGCTTTTTGGAGGTGCGGTGGCGATGCTGCCAGCTTTTGCAGACGAAGTACTGAATCAAGGGCCACAAGGCTTAGGTTTTTTAAGGGCAGCACCAGCCGTTGGCGCATTATTGATGGGTTTTTACATGACGCAACATCCGCCAGTTGTAAATGCTGGAAAAAAATTACTTTGGACAGTTGCAGGTTTTGGATTATGTACGATTGTATTTGCATTGTCTAATAATTTTTACCTTTCAATGTTGGCATTGGCAGGAACAGGAGCTTTTGACAATGTTAGTATGGTTATTAGAGGTACGATTATGCAGCTTTATACGCCTGACGATATGCGTGGTCGAGTAAGTGCCGTAAACGGTATTTTTATTGGAACGTCTAATGAGTTAGGCGAATTTGAAAGTGGTTTGGCTGCTCGATTGATGCGCTTAGTACCATCGGTGATTTTTGGAGGCTGTATGACCTTAGTTACGGTTGGTCTAACAGCTCGTTTAGCTCCAAAATTAAGAAATTTAAGTTTAGAAAACGAAAAATAAATTTTACACAACATGCTGTAACAAGTATTGTGATGATAAAATCTAAATAGATTTTGGACGTAAAACAACTACAACCTTTTTGTATCTTGTTTATGGTTTCCTTGAACAGGTGCATTGCTGGACTTTATGGCATCACTTTGTTTTTTGATTTTCTCAAAAGTTGTCAAGTAATCTTTATTCAACAATAAGCACAATACCGAAAATTCTCGTATTGCATTCATCTTAATTTTTTGTTGTTTATAGTTAGTATAAAATTAATGAATGCAAGTTATAACTTTTTATAATTCTTTGATAATCAAATGTGTATGATTTCTTGAAATCATACAGTTAATACTTCTTTTCATACATCTTTGTGATTTTTTTAGTACAAAAGAAATTTATTGATACAAATTTTTACTTACTGTAAAATTTTTGTGCATTTTTTATGTAGCGCAGGGTAGCATGAATTTTAGTTCGTACTACCTTCAATTGCACAAATTATTTACAATAACATACTTTTTATTTTTACAGTTTTAAAAAATAAAGCCAAAAAAAGCGCAACGAAATTTACATCTCGTTGCGCTTTTTTTATTATTCATTTTTAATTAATAATTATTAATTAATTACGTAGTGGTTTTCCTTTTTCCAACATAAACTGGATTCTTGCCAAAGTTTTTTGTTCACCACAAAGGCTCAACATTGCTTCACGCTCCAAATCCAACAAATATTGCTCACTTACTTTTTGAGGAGCTGACAAATCGCCACCACAAAGTACAAAAGCTATTTTTTTAGCAATTTTCAAATCGTGTTCGGAAGCGTAACCGCCCAAATGCAAAGAATGTGCTGCGACATACAAAGCACTCAATCCACTACGACCCAAAACATAACAATCATTGCGTTCAATTGGGCGAACATAGTTGTCGGCACGAGCCAAAACTTCTTTTTTCGCTTCCAAAATCGTGCGCTGCGTATTCATCACAACACGGTCTTTTTTAGCTGTAAAAGTTCCATTGTTAAACGCTTCGTGTGCAGAAGTCGCTACATTTGCCGTTGCAATTGTTTTGAAACGCTCTATCAAAGTAGGAATCATCACATCGCCTTCAAAGAAACTATCACCAGCACGGACAGCAAATTCTTTCGTTCCGCCGCCAGCTGGAATAATTCCCACGCCAACTTCAACCAAACCTACATAACTTTCAGCACTCGCCACTACGGAATCACAGTGCATCGCTAATTCGCAACCGCCACCAAACACGTAACCACGGGTCGCAGCTACTACTGGAACAGCCGAATAACGGGCTTTCATTACTGTATTTTGGAAGTAAGAAACTGCAAAACCAAGTTCGTCCCATTCTTGTTGGTATGCCATCATTGCCACCATCATCAAGTTTGCGCCTACGGTAAAGTTTGGGGCATCGTTGCCGATAACCAAGCCTTTCCAGCCTTCACGTTCTGCAATATCAATGGCTTCGTTGATGCCTTTGAGGACACCTTCGCCCATTGAGTTCATTTTGCTACGGAACTCCAAACACAAAACGCCATCTCCAATATCGTGTAAAACAGCTTCTGGATTTTCATAAACAGGTTTTTTATCACGACAATTGTCCAAAATAATCAAACCTTTCATACTCGCAACCTCTTTGTAAGAAGCCGAAGGAATGTCATAGTATTTTTTTACACCATCTTCATTTTTATAAAAAGAAGTGTGACCAGCCGCAATCATCGTTTTTACCCAATCTGCAACAGGATAACCAGCCGCCTCAGCCGCTTCTGTACCTTCGCTCAATCCGATAATGTCCCAATATTGGAATGGCCCGATTTCCCAAGCAAAACCAGCACGCATTGCATCGTCTATACTATATAAATCGTTTGCGATTTCTGGAATACGGTGGCTGACATACGCAAAAAGTGACACCAAACTTTCACGAATCAATTGTCCACCTTTGTCTTCGCTACCGAAAACCGCTTTGATACGACGTGGCAAATCTTCGATTTGTTTTGCCAAATCCAAGGTTGCCATTTTAGGGCGAATAGAAGGGCGATACGTTAAAGTATTTTCATCTAAAGCCAATACCACAGGGCGACCTTTGTCGTCTTTTTCTTTGGTTTTTTCATAAAAACCTTTGCCTGTTTTATTGCCTAAAAACTTATTGTCCATCAAGAATTGCAAAGATTTTGACACTTTGAATACTTCTCTTTGCTCGTCGTTAGGCAAATTATTTTTCAAACCATTGATAACGTTGAAAGTCGTATCGTGACCAACCAAATCACCCAAGCGGTACAAACCTGTTTTTGGACGACCCATTGGTGCAGAAGTCAATTCATCTACTTCTTCAATGCTCAAACCTAATTTTTCATTGATAGAAAACAACTTTGCCATCGCATATACACCTACACGATTGGCGATAAACGCCGCTGTGTCTTTGCACAAAACAGTTTGTTTACCTAAAATTACATCGCCAAAGTGCATCAAAAAGTCAGTAACTTCTTGGGCAGTGCCAGCGTGAGGAATGACCTCAAACAAGCGCATATAACGTGGTGGATTGAAAAAGTGCGTACCACAGAAGTTGGCTTTGAAATCATCACTTCTACCTTCGGCAATCATTCCGATAGGAATACCCGAAGTGTTGGAAGTCACCATAGTACCAGCTTTTCGGTATTTTTCTACTTTTTCAAACAAAGATTGCTTGATGTCCAAACGCTCTACAACGACCTCAATAATCCAATCTACATTAGCGATTTTGGATAAATCGTCGTCAAAATTACCCGTAGAAATACGATTGGCAATTTTAGCGTCGTACAAAGGCGCAGGTTTTGATTTTAAAGCATTTGCCAAAGCCGTATCAACGATTCGGTTGCGTGCTTTTTTATTTGCTTTCTCTTCCTCTTTCAAATCAAAAGGAACGATGTCCAATAAGAGAACTTCGATACCAGCACCTGCCAAATGACAAGCGATACCGCTACCCATAACACCTGAGCCTAAAACGGCTGCTTTACGTATTCTTTTCATTAATCGGTTCTATTTGTTATATTGCTGAGATTCTTGCCACTGAATTTAATTTTATTTATAATTTAATAAAATTAAATCGTTGATTATGAATAACTTAACAATGGTTTTTATCTACAAAATAGTTGAAAATTATTTTAGCGAAAATTCGCTGGACAAAGTTAAGGCTTTTTATGAAATGGAAAAATTTTTTAATAAAAAAAACTTTATTTTTTTAGAATAAAAAAACATAGCCATTGTCTGACAATCAAACAATGGCTGTGTTTTTATAAAAACAATAAATTAATAAGACCAATCGTCTGACAATAAGTCTTTTACAATTCCTGACACTTCTAATCCTGCATTTCGGGCATTGCCTTTAAAAATACACTTGCCTTTTTCTAATAATTCAACATCTATAGTTGCCAACATACTTTCATTCACTTTTCCTGTCATTGCGCCACTTATAGGTGCTGCCAAACTTGCGCTAGGTGCTTTTTGTGCTGCAATACGAAGGTGGTAACGAGAATTTTTCAAACCAATAAAAACCGTACTTTCGCCCAACGTTGCTTTGATTTGCGCACCACCATAAGTAGTAAAACGATAAAGTTCGCCATCTAACCAAAATGCTGCAATAAATCCAATAAACGAACTTCCCAGCCAAGGAATTTTGGCAACAGAACAAAATAAAGATGCTTTTTCAGATGTATCAAAATGATTCGATTGCATCCAAATCCATGCTTCTGGAAATGATTTACCCCAATCTTTTTCTATATAACCTTTTCCACCTGTAAAATCCACTTCAACACCATTGATTTCTAAACTGCCTTTGATGTCGTGATTCATACTCACTACACCATGATAACATTCCATAAATGGCGCAAAAGAATACCAACCCATTACTCCTGGCGCACCTAAAGAAGCGGGCCAAGGTGTCATGTTTTCAAAACTCAATTCTCCTTTCATATTCGGTAAATTCAATGCTAAACCATTGGTATAGAATTGATTATCTCCGATGCGAACACGAAATTCTGTTTGAGAAGGGAAAAAATCTTTGGCATCAAAACGAATGTAATCCGATGCGATTTTGCTGCCATTCAAAACTTGTATAAAGGCGTGCTGATTCCCTTCGGCATCCATCGAAATGCCTGGAATAAGCGCAATCGCATATTCTTCGGTTGGATCTACAATTTTAAAATACCAACCTTCAAAATAACGGCGTTTCTTTCCCCAACCATGGTACATATTTGGGTCCCACAATGCTCTCCAACGATAAGTCAAATTTCTCATATTAAAAAATCAATTGTTTTTTACTCCTCTTGCCTTCCATTAAAAAAAATCAATTTCAAGCCCATCATGGTCATATTTTGTTCATTTCCATCTGCAAAAAGGTTGCCAGTATTAGGCATAATTCCTTTTTGAATTTCGGTCAAATCAACTGTTCCCAAAGGCAATTGAAAATAAGGGCGAAGTGCAAAAGACATAGAATTGTTCATTTTCCCTTCATAATTCAAGAAAAAATTAATGCTATTGTATTGTAACGATTTTGCAAGAATTTTATTTCTTTTTGAATCTTGATTAAATTTTCGAGAAACATTAAAATAATTAAAACCATAAGCTGCGCCAAATCCTATTTTTCCAAAATGAAAAGACAATCCCGTATTGAAATTTTGATTGGAAAAATTCAAACTTTGAAATTTTTTGTCTTTTCGGCTTGCATCAGTCCAAACTTCTTGTCTTTTTGGTGACGAAGCAACGACCCAACTCCCTTCAATAGCAAGAAAATCCATTTTGTAGCGTACACCAACTTCCAAGCCGTTGGTCATTCGGACAGGCTTAAATTTTGAAATAGCCAAGTCATTTTGAGTATTGTAAGTACTCAAAATTGTATTGATTTTGTCAGGGTTAAAATAGCCGCCATCGTAAGCAATTTTAAAATGAAATTGCGCCAATGACAATTGTGAAATTGCTAAAAATAAAAACGAAATAAGAATCTGTTTTTTCATTAAAAAAATTTTGTTCGCAAAGGTAATATTTTTATGAGAGATATTCAAAACACTGAGGAAAATGTATATTTTTGCAAAAAAAATAACACCTACTAACATTGATATATTTACTTGGGATAAGACATCATGGGCCAGGTTCGGCAAAGAACATCAAGGCTGCATTGGAAGAAATTCGACCAGATATTATTTTGGTGGAAGGGCCGCCAGAAGGCGAAGCTATTTTGAAATACGTCATTCACCCTGATATGAAACCGCCCGTAGCAATGTTGGCGTATCAGAATGACGTGCCAAGCAGTGCCGTTTTTTATCCGTTTGCTGTCTTTTCTCCTGAATGGCAAGCGGTTACGTATGGTGTGTACAACAATTTACCGATTCGTTTTTTTGACCTTCCTTTGATTCATAAATTTGCTTTTGAAGGGAAAAATGAGATAATCTTAGAAAACCAAGATGAATTTCAATTGCCACCACAAAAAGCACCAATGCAATTCATGGCAGAAGCCGCTGGTTTTAAAGACCATGATACTTGGTGGGAACAAACTTTTGAGCAACGCCTTTCACCTTCTTTAGAATATTTTGAAGCGATTCAAGAGGTCATGGTAAGTGTGAGAAAAGAGCTTCCTGAGCGTGATAACCACGAAGAGAAAGTGCGAGAAGCCTTCATGCGAACCAATCTCCGAAAAGCACAAAAAGATGGTTATCAGCGCATTGTGGTAGTTTGTGGTGCTTGGCACGTCCCTGCATTACTTGATATGCCGACCCAAAAAACAGACGATGAATTGATTAAAAAATTACCAAAAGTAAAGGTTGAAACCACTTGGATTCCTTGGACAAATAGCCGACTTTCTTTTCAAAGTGGTTATGGTGCTGGCATCAATTCGCCAGGTTGGTATGAGTATCTTTGGGAAAATGAAGAAGATAAAGCTGCAACTTGGCTCATTCGTGTGGCACAGTTTTTTAGAGAAGAAAAGGTGGATATTTCGCCAGCGCATATCATCGAAACACAGCGTTTGGCGTATAGTTTGGCAGCATTGAGAGGGAAAAGTCGGATTGGATTAGAGGAAATGAACGAGGCTTGTCGGACAGTGATGTGTATGGGTGATGATGCGCCCATGCGTTTAATTTGGCAAAAATTGATTGTTGGTGAAAAAATTGGCGAAACGCCTTCTGGGATTCCGAAAGTTCCGCTTTTGGTAGATGCAGAAGTGACTATGAAAAAGTTGCGGCTCAAACCAGAAGCTATTCAAAAAGAAATAGAACTTGATTTGCGAGAAGAAAATGATTTGGCAAAAAGTAATTTTTTACACCGTCTGAATATTTTAGGCGTTCAATGGGCTACGGTACAAGCGGTCAAAAGTAAAGGTACTTTCAAAGAAGGTTGGTTGTTGAATTGGTCGCCTGAGGTCACCTTGAAAATCATCGAAAATGCGGTTTGGGGAAATACTGTTGAAAAAGCGGCAACGCATTTTTTAAAAGATAAAATACTCAATACCAAAGAGTTGTCTATTTTGTCAAAACTATTACAACACGCTATTCCTGCCGATTTGCCTGGAATCGTGTCTGGGCTTACTGCAAAAATAAGCGATTTAGCGGCTGATACATCGGATATTTCTGAGCTGATGCAAGCATTTAATCCCTTAGCATACATTACCCGTTATGGCAATGTACGTAAAACAGATGCTTCGCTTTTGTTGAAAATTACAGATGGTTTGATTACAAGAATTGGCATTGGTTTGCCGATGGCGTGTAGTTCGGTGGACGAGGCAGCAGCGCAGAAAATGAGTGAATTGCTATTGAAAACCAATCAGTCTGTACAACTTTTGGACATCGCTTCTTATACCGAACAATGGCAAGATGCGTTGAAAAAATTGGTTTATTTGCCCAATATCAGTGCTTTGATTGCTGGGACAGCTTGCCGATTGTTACGAGATGCAAAAGTTTTGCCAATGGAGGAAATTGCAAAAAAAATGAGTCAGCGGCTTTCCATTGGTGAAGAACCGAATATTGCAGCGCAATGGCTCGAAGGTTTTTTGAAAGAAAGTGCCATGATTTTGATTTTGGAAGATGCCATTTTTAAATTGATTGACGAATGGGTACAAAGTATTGACAGTGAGGTATTTACAAGTATTTTGCCTTTGTTGAGAAGAACGTTTTCGGATTATGCCCCTGCGGAAAAACACAAAATCGGTGAAAAAGCCAAACACGGTGTTTCTACTATTTTAAGGGGAAAAGTTTTTGATTCTAATTATGACGACGAAAAAGCCAAGGCTTCATTGGCGTTATTGGAGAGAATACTTTTTTAATAAGTAGGCGTATGGAAATAAACGTGGTTATTTTGTCGTTGAGAAAAAAGTTATAAATAGCTGACTATAAGGAAGTTATTTATAACTTTTTGAGCAATCGACTGGAAAAAATAACCACGTTTATTTTAGCCCAACTACTTAGTACTTCTATTTTTGACAAATCTATCCTAAACTAAGTTTCGTTTAACTTTAAAAATCATCGTCATCGTCAATCATCATTTTGGCAGTTGCCAATTCGCCATGCGCATGACGTTCATTTTGGGCTTGCGCAACTTCCATTCCTTTTTTGTAAGTGGCGATGGCATCAGCGATACGCTCCTCTCGTTCATAGAATTTTCCCAAATGATAATAAGTACCAACATACGAGCTGTGTTCTTGCACTAATTTTTCATAATAAAAAAGTGTTTGTTCTTTATTTCCCAAGCCTTCATATTCTTTTGCAATGGCAAAAAGAATAAAAGGTTCGTTTGGTGTAGCTTCCAAAAAAACTTGAAGCTGATTCAATCTTGAAGACATATTTATGGAGGTTTATTTTTTTGTTTTTACTTTTGTTATAACATATTTTCCAATATTTTCACCTTGTACAACGCCATTTTCAATCGCTGGACGGAAGTGAATACCGCCATACATACGACTAATTGCGGCTTGTTGCGCAGCTTTGTCAAAAGATTCAAAACGGCGTTCTGGAATTCCGTATTGCACTTCTGTACTGTCTGTAAAAGCAACATTTTTACCGTACAATTGTCCCAAAATCGCTGCGGAAGCTCCCGAAACAACGCTATGACCGCTTGTGTATTCTGGAAAAGGCGGCGTTTGCAAAGGATTTGGTCGCCAATCTTGGTTGATGTAAGTGTTGATATACGTTTCTGGACGAATGTGTTCGCTGCGGTATTTTTCGTCCCAACAACTAATAAAAGCATCTAACAAACCAACAGCGACTAAGGTATAGCTTTCCATGCTTTTCATAACGTCTGCTTTTTGCTCCTCAGCAACGGAGCGAGTAATGTTAAGCCAATGTCCACCAGGTGTAATTTTTTTGACAGAAGTCATAAAATGTCCTTGTACTTGCGTTGCGATGGCATTATCATCCCAAAAACGAGCCGTTTCTCTTGTAAAATCATCGTTTTTTTGACCAACTTCAAATACTTCCATTGCTTCTTTGTAAAACTGACTTTTTTTATCAATGCTAAAAGCGGTTGGGCGAGCTGGCTTGAACTGAGCTGCCGAATCCAAGGTAAGCGGACGAATAGAACGCCAATGTGGTTCTATTGCTTCTGCATACATTGGCGGTGTCGGCTGCCATTTTGACTTGGATTTTAAGTCAATTGAGTATTTCGCCGCAGAACGGGATTCTTTGTAATTGTCTTTGCCCGACCATGCCAAAATGTGCGCTGCGACAGCTTCGCCATATTTCAAAGAGTTTTGAAAAACATCGTTTGGCATATTTAATTTTTTAAAATCCTCGTGGATATTTTTAATATAAATATCCATTTCATCATCTGAAAAAGTCATTTTTTTTCCAACCAAAAGCATTGCTTGGGCAGATGCCAAGGGAAAACAGTACGTTTTTCCAGCTTCGGGCTGCGGCGTTTCGCTCAAACCTTTTACTTGTCCTGCCAACGAGCGTTGCGCTGGAAAAGCTGGAATCAATGCTTCGTAGCCAGCAATCGTAGCGTAAGCATAAATACGGCTTGCAATTGGTGGTGGAAAAATATCGTATGTTATAATATCTGTTATTTTTCGCAATGATTTGTGGATAAATTGTGGATTCTGAGCCTCTTGTTGAAAATTTGAGTTGCTACAAGAAAAAATACTTCCCAATACGATAATGGCTATGATTGATAAAAATCCTTTTTTTGACATTTTTTATTTTTTATAAAAATTTATTATTATTGGTAAAACGAGCTAAAGTTCATGCTGCTGATGAAGTTGCTTATGTTTCATAATTTTGCACGCAGATTTGCACGGATGATGCTTCGCATCACTCACGGATTTTCACGGATTCCCTACCTAAAAAATCCGTGAAAATCCGTGAATGAAATCAATTTATTGATTTTATCTGCGAAAATCCGTGTGCGAAAATGCGTTTAGTTTGCAAGCACGGGATTTCGAACACTAAGAATTATTTTCACGAGCTAAAGCTCATGCTACCTAAATTACCTAATTTTTTAAAATATTTTCACAAATCGCCTTTTCAATTAATTGCCCTAAACGATAAACATCTTGAAATGAATTGTACAACGGAACTGGCGAAAAACGAATTACGTTGGGTTCTCTCCAATCGCAAATAACATGATTTTTTGCTAAAAAATCAAATAATTTCTTACCGTTTTCACCTGTTAAGACTGACAATTGGCAACCTCTTTCGTTTGGATTTGCTGGCGTAATGATGTCGAAATACGGTGTTTTTTCATTTATTCTATTTAAAATAAATTCCAAATAAGCGGTCAATTGAATACTTTTTTGCCTTAATTTTTCAATTCCTACACTTTCAAAAATCTCCAAACTTGCTTTGTGTGCTACAAAATTAAATACTTGGGCTGTACTCAATTGCCAACCTGCTGCGCCATTCATTTGGATAAATCCTTTTTTCATTTGAAAACGTTGCTCCAAGTTGTGACCCCACCAACCTGCAAAACGTGGCAAGGTTTCGTCATTTGCAAAACGCTCATTGACAAACATTCCACTTGGGCCGCCTGGTCCAGAATTTAAATATTTATAGGTACACCAAACAGCAAAATCAACGTCCCAATCGTGCAATTGCAATGGAATATTTCCTGCAACGTGCGCCAAATCAAAACCTGCAATTGCTCCGACTTCGTGTGCTTTTTGCGTAATTTTTTTTAAGTCAAAAAACTGTCCTGTATAATAATTGATGCCTCCCAAAAGCACCAATGCTACGCTATCTTTATGATTGTCAATGGTTTGTAAAATGTCTTCTGTCCGTAAAGTGCGCTCACCTTCTCTTGGAAAAATTTCTACAATCGAATTTTCTGGCAAAAAACCATGAAATTTAACCTGACTTTCTATCGCATATTGGTCAGAAGGGAATGCCGAACCTTCCATGATGATTTTGAAACGCTGTTGCGTTGGGCGATAAAATGAAACCATTGCCAAATGCAAATTCGTAGTCAAGGTATTCATCACAATGACTTCATTTTCTTTTGCTCCAACCAAACTGGCACTTGCTTTTGACAAATACTGATGGTAATACAACCAAGCGGTTTCTCCTTTAAAATAACCTTCTACGCCCAAATCAGCCCAACGGTCAAGCTCTTTTACAAACTCTTTTTTGGCAGTTTTTGGTTGTAATCCTAAGGAGTTTCCACACAAATACAAGGCTTTTTCACCATTTTTTTGAGGAAAATGAAACTGTTTTTGAAGGAAGTTAAGCTCGTCATTTTTATCTTGGAGTCGAGCGTAGGCAAGCGTATTTTGCATTGATTTTTATTTAAAATTGTATAAAACAAGGCAAAGATAGAAAAAAAATATAAATGGTTCGCAGTTTATTACAACTACGAACCATTTTTATAAAATCATCAAATCGTCAATCTATTAAGAATCAAAATACTTATGATTTTCAGACTTGCGATGAGCGCATTTTGAGCCATCATGCTTTGCCTGACTTATTGAACTGCGACTATTTATACATTTTTCAAACTATTGTTCACAAAAGCTGTTAAATCAGCACCTTTCAACATTCCTTGACTCAAAAGAGCCAAATCATAAAGGTATTTTACAGTTATTTCAGCATTGTCACCACTTAATTTTGAAGCAATAATTGGGTGATTGGTATTCACCACGACATTGTACATATCACCGAAATCGCCAAAATTCATGCCTTGCATCATTTGCATCTCTTTCATACGACGCATAAATTCAGGTTTTGTAATCATCACAGGCGCATCATCAGGAGAAAGCGGCGTTAAAGTTACGCTTGCGCTTTTGTCCGTAACGATTTTTTCAAACAATGATTTTACTGTATTTTGCTCATCTTCGCTTAGTACAGATTCAATTTTTTCATCTTTTTGAATCAAGTTATTCACTGTATCAGCATCAACACGAACAAAAGTCATTTCATTTACTTTGTATTCCAAATGTTGAATAAAGTGATTGTCAATCACTTCTGGCATCAAGATGACATCATAACCTTTGTTTTTAGCGGCTTGAATGTAAGCATCTTGCGCTTGCTCATTGACAGTATAGATTCCAACCAACTTATTGTTTTTATCGGTTTGGTTTTCCTTGATTTTTTCTTTGTATTCCTCTAATGTAAAATACTGATTATCAGCATTTTGCAATAAAACAAACTTGCTTGCTTTATCGTGAAAATTTTCATCAGAAAGCATACCATATTTTACAAAAATACCAATATCTTTCCATTTTGCTTGATAATCTTCACGTTGAGTACGGAAAATATCCCAAAGTTTGTCTGCGACTTTTTTAGTGATGTGGCTGGTGATTTTTTTTACTTCTTTATCACTCTGTAAGTAACTTCGAGAAACATTCAAAGGAATATCTGGCGAATCAATCACACCATGCAACAACATCAAAAACTCTGGAACAATCTCTTTTACATCATCAGTTACAAAAACCTGATTGCTGTACAACTGAATTTTGTTGCGCTGAATCTCCATTGAATTGTTCAACTTTGGAAAATACAAAATTCCAGTCAAGTTAAAAGGATAATCAACATTCAGATGAATCCAGAATAAAGGTGGCTGACTCATCGGATAAAGCTCTTGGTAAAAGTTGCGATAATCATCATCTGACAATTCATTTGGTGATTTTTTCCAAATTGGATTCGGATTGTTGATGATATTATCTACCTCAGTTTCAATCGCTTGCTCATTTTCGCCTTCACCTTCGTAGTTTGTTTCCGTTTTTGTTCCAAATTTTATTGGAATTGGCAAAAATTTACAATATTTTTCCAATAAACCTTCGATTTTGCTTTTCTCCAAATAATCCAAAGCATCGTCCGCAATGTGCAATACGATGTCTGTACCTCTGTTTGTTTTTTCAACATTTTCAAGAGAATATTCGGGATTTCCTTCGCAAGACCATTTTACGGCAGAAAAATTTTCCTGCCAAGTTTTTGTCACAACTTCTACTTTTTTTGACACCATAAATGCCGAGTAAAAACCTAAGCCAAAATGACCGATAATACTCGCCTCTCCTTGGTATTTGTCCAAAAATTCTTGCGCACTTGAAAAAGCTACTTGATTTAAATACTTTTGAGCTTCTTCTTCACTCATACCAATTCCTTTATCGCTAATGGTCAAAGTCTTATTTTCTTTGTCCAGTATGATTTCGATAGTAGTATCACCGATTTCACCCTTTACGATGCCTTTTGAAGCCAAAGTTCTCAGTTTTACTGTGGCATCTACTGCATTAGAAACCAACTCCCTTAAAAAAATCTCTTGGTCAGAATACAAAAACTGCTTAATGATAGGAAAAATGTTTTCCGTCTGTACTGAAATATTACCTTTTGTCATATTTTATAAATTATATTAATTGTAAAAAATTAGTCGAAAACTATTGGTCAAATGCTATGCCATCACTATATTACTGTCAAATTGTCATTTTCATTTAATACATATTTATAAAAAATATAATTTAATGAATATATTAGTTGTCACAAAATATATTGTTTTTAAGAAAAAGTGGCACGATATTAGACTTATTTTTGCTGCAACTTTGCAGGTAGAAACTAAAACACTAATTTATTTTTTACTTTATGGAAGTTGTACACCAAACCAACCGAAAGTTACTCACGAGGTATTTTTACAAAGAAAACCTACTTTGTTTTCAAATCCTTATGAGTACTAACGAAAACACCGCTATTATTGGGGAGTTTTCAAATTATTCTGAGTATAGACGCTCTTTTACATCGCTTCAAAACCAAATGGAAAACGGCACTGTAATAGAAATGGATACCCATAGGGTGCAACGCTTGGCTCAAGTAGCATAGTTGCATTTTAACAAAGATATTTCGTTGGTCTCTAGTAGATTGACGGATAGTGGACTGGGCTGGTTTACTGGGGGGTAGAATCAGCCCTTACCTCCACTCTAAGGATGGTTTATCCTTAGCGTAAAAATAAAAAGCGTTTTGAAACTTAACATTTCAGAACGCTTTTTTATAAATATTCTTAGAAAAATTAAAATTATTCTCTCAACTCCACGGTATTCCTTCCAATAATATTACCAAAGAAAATAGCATTGGCAAACCACTTGTTTGTGCCGTACCAAAAAGCACGGAAGTTCGGGTCAGTAGTTGAACAAATGACTTTACCAGAACCAATTGCTGTGACAACAACAGCTCCAGCATTTTTGACTGTTTCGTTGAATTTTTTATGTAAATAACCGCCCATTAAAGCGTTTTTTGTAAATTGCAAAGGTGTTGCATAAGGGTTTTGAGCAGTTTCCATAAAAAGAGTGTCCGCTTGAAAAATGGGTAATTTTGAGCGTGTGTAACCATAGCAAAGTGGATGTGTTAAGTCCAAATCCGCTTCAAAAATTGCTCCGCCCAAAACTTCTGCGCCCAAATCATCTTCTGAGGCTGCATAAGCTCGACGGATACCTTGTTTGATATTGCTCTTGCCTTGCTTGAATTTTATATTGATTAAATTGTTGTCTTTCAGCCATTTAGCGGAATTTCCAAGTGCAATCAATGTATTTCCAGCCGAAACCCATTCTCGTAATTTTGCTTTTGCACCTTCCGAAAAATTAGCATAAGAACCATCTGCCATGACCAAAGCAGTGTAACCATTTAAACTTCCACGAGCGATTTGTTCCGCATCAAAATGCGCCATTGTCATGTCGTATCGAGTGTCTAATAAATGCCATGCTTCACCAGCGACGCTCGGATCAACACCGTTTCCAACAATCAATGCCACTTTTGGTGTTTTGACTGTCAAAAAATTAGGACTACCTAAATCAATACCATCAGAAGTTAAACCCGTTTCAACGGCGTAAAATTTAATACCATTTTTATCGGCTTGAGCTTCTAATAACTTAGCGATTGTTTCACCGCTTCGGGTCTGGTTTGCTATGTTTACTAAGAGTGTTCCTTGACTAAAAGACTTTGCTCCATTGTTGGTAATTTTTGCTAAAAAAGGCTGTGTTGCCACTTTAATATTTAAGCCTTCGGCAAGTAAAGCATTCAAGGCATTGGGTGAAAAATACTCTGTACACTCCATCAAGTAGGCATAAGTGCTTCGATTTCCAATAATTTCGCCTTTGGGTCTTGGAATATCTAAGATTTCTTTGCCTAAAACGACATTTCCAGAAGCATAAGGAATATTAAACGCCAAAGGCAATGTCCAAGAAGATATATCGTAAAAAAGGCTGTCATCAAATGTTTTTTGCGTATCAAAAATACCCCTGATGAGTTTGTATTGTGGTTGATTCAAAGGTACAACGTAAGCGTTTCCTTTATCGAATTTTTGATTTTCGATGTTGGTATTTTCTCCTAATTCATATACTTTAACATTGTTTCTTTTCAACATTTGTAAAAAAGCAAACTGTTTGGTCAAGTCTTTGTTTTCTCCAAAAACAAAAGCATTGCGTTTGTCGCTTTTGGCTTCTTCACTTGCTTTTTTATAAAAAGAACGTTGATACTCAAGGAGTTCAGTGCGCATTGCTTGTGCAGCACGAATCGTAGAAAATGAAGTGGTCACTTGATTTCTGATGGTAAAAGCAAAACTCAATAAACCATTGCTCGTGCGTTGTAAATGTCCTCGAGAACTTGCTTGCTCAAACAAAATACCAATAGCACCTTGTGCATCAGGATAGGTAGAACCTTTGCCGTAATAAAAATCATCAAAATTTTCTTGTGTATAATAGGCAGAACCAATTTGATCCAATGCTTTTGCATGAAATTCACCGATTTTGAAAGTCAGTTCTTGGTTTTGCTTTGGCGTAATCGGATTGACACGACTTGGAACACCTGGCTGAAAAAAGAAAGTCGAGTTGCTTCCCATCTCGTGGTGGTCTGTCAAAATATTGGGTTTCCACTCTTGAAAAAGACGTACACGACCTTGACTTTCAGGCATTTGCGATACCAACCAATCCCTATTCAAGTCAAACCAATAGTGGTTAAAACGTCCGCCAGGCCAGACTTCATTGAACTCTCTGCTACTTGGATCTGTCGTCAAATTCTTACTTTTATGTTGGTTCACCCAAGTGGAAAAACGTTGTATTCCATCAGGATTAAAACTGGGGTCAAAAAGAATAACTGTATTTTTCAAAATACTTTCAATCTCGTCACCTTGTGCTGCGGCATAATAATATGCCATCAGCATTGACGCATTTACACCACTTGCCTCATTGCCATGAATAGAATAGCCTTGGTACAAAACAATTGTTGTTGTTGCAATGTCCACCGATGCACTTTTGTCAGATTCACTCAACATAAAATGCTGATTTTTAATCTCTTGCAAGCGTTTGTGGTTGTCAGAAGAAGTAATAATTAGTGCCATCATTGGACGACGTTCATGGCTTCGTCCGTGAATATCTATTGTAATCCTATCAGAACGTCGGTCTAATTCCCTCATGTAAGCAACTACTTGGTCGTGACTGACGTGAAGTTCTCCAATTTGAAAACCTAAGAATTGCTCAGGTGTAGGTATCGTTTCATCGTATTTTACATCTGGTAAAAAATACGACAAGGTTTGTTTTTGAGCAAAAATATTGCTAAATACAAGAAGTAAAAGTAATGTTTGAAAGTATTTGGTCATTGTGAATATTTTTAATGCTTAGTTAGTTGTCATCTCTTGTCCTGTTTTTGTTCTTTTTCCAAAAATCAAATTTACGCCAACTCTTGCGTTGAAGTTATTGGTTTTCAAAGGTTGGACAATCGCTGTAAGGTTATCAGCAACGGCATAAAGCTGTAAAAAGCCTAGTTTCAAGGCGACATTTGCGCCAATATCTGCCGCAGAACGGTTGCGAATACTATAAGTCAAACCTGTTTCAATCCAGTTTTTGAAGCGAAAAGTTCCATTCAATGCCAAATATGAGCCACGAGAACTAAACCCTACTAAGGCATTGGCTGTCAGCATTTTATTCAATTGATAGCTTGCACTTAGGTTCAAATAACGGTTTTGTTTGGTCTTGAAAGTAGTTGGTGTTTTTTGAAAACTCAACTTTTCCACTAAGGTGTCAAGATTGGCGAACTTGATGCCAAAAGTACTGTCTGTTGCTAATTTTACAACATCAATTCCATCGAGTTCAAATTTTGATTTGGCATTGTAAGCACTTGAATTTTTCCAATTAATTGACCCAAAAGCATTGATAATACTTGCACCAAAAGTTATTTTGTCTGACAAAGTATAGGTTGCGCCCAAGTCCATTCCAAAACCTTTGGAAGTACTTGTTTTTCCATCAAAAATAGAAGACGGCAAAGTATCTAAATTGCCAAACGGAACACTCACTGCATTGCTTGCATTGAGTGTATAATCAGCGTCAAATTGAAGTTGGTAAAAATCTTTGTTGGTCGTCAAGGAGATTTTACTGGCATCGTCAGTTTGTAAGGCAGCCCAACCGTTGAGTGCTTTCATTTTTACACCAAAATTCCACTTGTTCCATTGATGCGCATAAGCAACGTTGAGTTCTCCGTTGATGACTGCGCTCAATTGTGGTGTAACTTCTACCGCTTGACCAATGAATTGCGCATTTCCTTGTGTTAAAAGTTTGAAAAGATTGGTTTTTCCTCCAATCCCAAATTCTGTAGAAAATTTTTGACCAAAACTCAAAAAACCATTTTGACCAATCGCAAAACCAAATCCCAAAACAGAAAATTCTCCGTTCACCAATACCTTTCCTGATTCGGAAGAAGCATCAAACTGCAATTGATTGTTATTGGTTTTTAATCCGCCTAAGGAGTTGTAATAGCCAGCTGCCACACTTGGTAAAGTGACAACCACTTTACTTCGTGGCGAATAAGCGGGATTCATTACATTGGACTGAAAAACTGTGTTGGCAAAGTTTAATCCAAGGTCGGTTTGTGCTTTTATGCACAAGAAAAAAGATAGAAAAGATACGATTGATACTATTTTTTTCATTAAAAATGTTAGATTTTTGATTAATTAAGTAATACGACAAAATTATTTGATGTTAAACACATAGGACATATAGTATTGAAAACCAATGTTCTATGTGTTTACTTTGTCCATGCACTTATTACAGCTTGGCTTTTACACCAATACCAATATTGATATTTTGTGAAGCAAGCACTTTTACAGGAACAGTTCCGTTGTTACTTGTTGAAATGAAGTAACGCAATTGGACTTTTTCACATTGGCGCAAAAGGTCTGTTTTAGTTCTGTCAAAGGGAATTGTTGTACTGCTAATTGATTTATTTTTGACCGCACCCGTAGCATCAATCAACGCAGGTTCTATAAACGCAATCGGCTTTCCAGCAGAAAGTTGTGTCAGAATTTTATCGTTTTTATCTATAAAATCCACTTCGAGGTTCACTCCAACAGGCAATTCATTTTCTGCAAAAATTTTCAATTCAGCTTCTTGAATAGATGATAAGGCTTCGGCAAAGTTTATTTCGGCAAAATCTTGCTTGATTTTAAAGTTTTTTGCAGAGCCATAAAAAGGAATATCTACTTCAACACTGATTTTCAAGTTGGTTGTATCGGTTACAAAACCTGGAATCGTGACTTCATTCGGATTGGCGATAACGTCAATGTCATAAAATAAACGGGTAGGTTTTGAGTTCAACATATCTTTGATGTTAGAACTTTGCTTGGTAAAATCATATTTGAAAGTCTTGGTCTGCCCAATTTCATTTTTTGCAAGGTCAGGGTAAGGAAAATCAAAACCACCATCAGTCAATCCTTTAGCATTGAGAATAACTGTATCATTTTTTGCATTAATGGATTTTATGAATTTAATGTCTGTTCGCATTGGGAATCCATAAGAATTTTCTACGATAACTGTAATTCTTGGGTCTTCAAATTTCAAATCGCCTTCCTCTTGCTCTTCATAAAAATCAAGATTAACCACACCTGCATCTAATTCTAATGGTTGTTTTTTCATAAAAGCCTCGCAATATTTAAAACCTACGTTTTGAATCAAACCCAAAATACTGAGTTGAACAATTTCTCCTGTAGCTTTTGTCTTAGCACGGTACTCAAAAGTCAATTCTGATCCGTTGTCAAAGTTCAACTTATAACCATCTAAATTGAAAGAACCGAAAAGGGCATTGCTTCCTGATTTCATTTTTTGAGAAAAATCATAACGAAACGGTACGCCATTTTTAGTCAAACCAGGTACTAAAATATAACCATCTATGATTTGTTCCGCTTGCATAGACAAAACTTGACAACCTAAATTCATCACAGTAGTAGAAGGGAAAATAACATGATAAAGGTATAAATCACTTTTGAAAGGTAACTTAAAAATAGTATCTTTATAAGCAATAGGAACACCACTTGAAGGAAAAATCTTCAGTGCATCTTTTGCTTTTCGCTCAGAAACTGTACCTTTGTAGTACAAACGCATTTGTCCATCAGGATCAATCCTTAGTGCGTTGGCATTGCCACTTTTTACGATGTCTTTGAGCGATGTTTTGGCACGCAACAATGGCACAGCGATATCTGGGTGGTAAGAGTCATCAAAATCATCTAAGTCATTTTGAATACTGCAAGAAGAAAAAAATGCAATTAAAAGTAAGGATAAACCTAATAGTTTTGATTTCATTGATTAATTTTTATAAAAAAAAGGATTAAACATCGTGTAGTGGAAGTGGGAAAATGAATGTTTGGCAAAAATACACTAAAACTATTGTTTCTACTATATGTTATATACTTTTTAGAAAACATTATCACTTTTTAGGAAAATTTTAAATTTTTAAGCAGGCGTATAAAAATAACCACGTTTATTTTAGCCCAACTACTTATGACGATACAAGAAGCGCAAAACACGGTAGATGAGTGGATTAAGACCATTGGAATTCGCTATTTCAATGAGCTGACGAATACTGCTATTTTGATGGAAGAAGTTGGCGAAGTTGCAAGGATTATGTCCAGACTTTATGGCGAACAGTCTTTTAAAAAATCAGACGATGCAGAAAATGCACAAGCCAATTTGGCTGACGAAATGGCTGATGTGATGTTTGTACTGATTTGTTTGGCAAATCAAACGGGTGTCAATCTTGAAGATGCTTTGGTGAAAAATTTGGATAAAAAAACAAAACGTGATAAAGAACGCCATGCAAATAACGAAAAATTAAAGTAAAATTTTTATCTTTGCAACATGGAAAAATTAGCACAACACATCGAGGCACTTATCTTTACAACGGAACACGCTGTTAGTTTGAAAGAGATAAAGGCAAGTTTAGACGTTACTTTTGAAACAGAATTCAAAGAGGAAGACATTCTGGCTTCTATCCAACAACTGACCGAACAATACAAAAATGGTGCTTTTTCTTTTGAAGTCATCGAAGTAGCTGAAGGTTATCAGTTTATGACAAAGCCTGAGTACCATGCGGCAGTCGGAACATATTTGAAGCAAACTACCAAGAAACGACTTTCGCAAGCGGCACTCGAAACGCTTTCCATTATCGCTTACAAACAGCCTATCGGAAAAACCGAACTGGAAAGTATTCGTGGTGTCAGTTGTGATTATTCTATCCAAAAATTATTAGAAAAAGAATTGATTGAAATCGCTGGAAGAAGTGATTCGCCAGGACGACCTTTACTCTATGCCACAAGCCAGAAATTTATGGATTATTTTGGACTTAAAAGCCTTCGTGACCTTCCAAAAACCAAGGATTTTAAAGAACCTGATAGCGAAATCGGTGAGCAAGCTCCTATTGATGTGGAGAGTGGAAAAGTTGGAGAGTAAGAGAGTAGGAAAGCAGGGTTTTCTTATAAAAATATTTTAGGTGCAGCGCACCGTGACATTAATTTTAATATTGCGGTGTGCTGCACCTTCAAAACGAGGAAAATGTACTATTTCTATGAGCGCATTTTGCGCCATCAAGCCAAAAGCATGACAAATATCTTGCGGCTCTGCCGCTTTTATAAGAAAACCCTGAGTAGGAAAGTAAGAAAGTAGGAAAATATTTGTATTTTAATTATTCACCATCAATTATTCATTATTGTTCATGTTCAAATATATTATTACCTTTATTGTTATTTTTTTTTCGTTGCAAAATCTTAATGCCCAAGTCCCAGAAGATGTGGAAGAAAACTACGGCGGTTTTGCATGGGGCATCAAATCTGGCTTGACTGTCGGTACTCAAAAATGGAATGGGACAGACCGTAATCCCTTGTTGCGTTACCATGGCGTTTTATTTATGGAGTCCATTCGCAATCCAAATTCGGCACTGTACGGACAAATCGGCTACCACATTAGAGGAAGTTCTGTGCAATTTGCCTCATTTGTTGATCAGCAAACCGCTAATCTTTTTAGAGGTTTCTCGGAAGGCTACCAATTCAAAAATATTGTGCTTGGTGTAGGCATGAAGCAAAAAAAAGATTTTAGAAACAACCTAAAATACTTTTACGGCTTTGGTCTGAGAATGGAGTTCACCGCCAAAACTAACCTCCCTAAGTTAGATACAGGCAATCCTTATTTTGGTTTTTTCCCATTTGATGATCCTGCTACGGTCAAAAGACTTTTGGGCGGCTTCGATGTCAGTGGTGGTTTTGAGATGAAATTCAGCGAAATGGTAGGCGGTATTTTACAATTTACAATTTCTCCCGACTTTTCTCGTCAATATTTACAGTTTCCAGTGAACAATGTTCGTGACCCTTTTACAGGACAAAACACGACGATTCCAGGTCAAGACATCAGAAATTTATCACTCGAAGTGAGTTTGGGTATAAAATTATTGAGAAAAGTGATTTACGTAGATTAATTATGAAGATAGGCGTTATAGATTTAGGAACAAATACCTTTACAATTCTGATAGCAGAAGTTGTTGAAAATGAACCATTTAAAGAAGTTCTTCGAGATAGGATTCATGTTAATTTGGCAAGCGAAGGGATTGCCTTGATTGCTGAAAAACCTTTTGAACGTGGACTTGCTGCGATGAATTTTTTTGCTGAAAAATTAAAAACATTTGAAGTCGAAAAAGTTAGAGCTGTTGGAACAGCTGCCTTACGAACAGCTGCAAATGGGCGTGATTTTGTCAAAAAAGTAAAGGAGGAAACAGGCATCAGTATTGAAATTATTGATGGTGAAGAAGAAGCGAGTTTGATTTATGGTGGTGTAAGTGCAGCTTATCCTTTTGGCGATGATTACGGAATTATCATGGATATTGGTGGTGGAAGTGTCGAATTTATCCTTGCCAACAAAGATGGTTTTCGCTGGAAACAAAGTTTTCCGATTGGAGTCGCTGTTTTGTACAATGAATTTCACCACAGTAATCCAATGTCCGCAACAGAAATTGAAGCGACACGTGTTTTTTTAGAAAAAAAACTTCAACCATTATTTGATGTTTTGGAAAAATATCCTGTCAAAACCTTGATTGGTGCATCTGGAACATTTGATGTTTTAGAAAGAATTTACGTCAAAGAAAAATCAAATCCATTATATACGAGCATCAGTACAGCGGACGCTTATGATTTTTACCATCAAGTAAAAGACAAAACAGAAGTAGAAAGGCTTTCAATTGGAAATTTCGCACCAGAACGCAACGTGATGATAGTCGTTGCAATGGTTTTAATGACTTTTGTTATTGAAAAATGTAAGATAGAATCCGTGGTCGCTTGTGCGTATGCGATGAAGGAAGGGATTTTGAAAAAAATGCGATCTCTTGAATGATGAATTATAAATGATGAATTTTTTAAACTATCTTTGTGTAAATTTTTTCTTAAAATGGGGTATAGTAACTACAAGAGTCTAAAACAATCGCTTAAAAAGTTGCAAATTGAAGAGTTTGACAAACGACTTTTTACAGATGTCAAAGAAGTTCAACCTTCTGATTGGCTATTAAAAACCATTGAATATGCCAATGAAATGCCGCTTACCAACGAAAAAAGTAAGTCAGAACGCCTTATTTCACCTATTTTGTTAGAAGCAACTTTGCCTTACAAAGAATTTATTACGCTCTATTCAGGTGAAGATTTGACCGTAGATGATAAGCAAGATTTATCGGGTAGTTGTGATTTTTTTATTGCCAAACATCCACGAAAAAGTGTTATGCAAGCTCCTGTCATTACCCTTTGTGAAGCAAAAGATGAGGATTTTGACTATGGTCAAGGGCAATGTTTGGCTCAGATGTATGCAGCCCAAATTTTTAACGAACAAGAAGGGCATCCACAACCATTTATTTATGGTTGTGCAGTAACAGGTGGTGAATGGAAATTTTTAAAATTAGAAAAAAAACAAGTTTTGGTAGATATAAACACTTATTATTTAAATGATTTGCCTAAAATCTTAGGCGTTTTTCATCAAATTATTCAATCGTATTTATAGTAACTGACCTTTCGCAGGTCAAAAATTTGGATTTAAAAAAAATTTTACTAAGAGAAAAAAAAGAGTAATCTTTGTGGCTAAATTTATTCAAAAATATAAAGATGAAAAATCCACAAATATTAGACGCATACAGCGATTTTTTATTAACGTCGTTTAAGTTAGTTACAGCGACGGGTTTAGCTCAATTATTGGATAATGGATATAGTCACGATAAAATCAGTCGTTTTTTGTCCCAAAGAAAGTTTGACAACAAAGATTTTTGGAAGTGTATCAAACGCTTAATTCGTCAAGTCGAAACGGAAACATCTGTATTAATTATCACTATTGAGCGGCACGAAAAATGTAAGTGCAACGAAATCATAAAAAAAGCGTAATTTTGAGTTATCAAACGAAAAAATTATGCAAGAAACAGT
>JAYWHK010000198.1:0-3107 GCA_043777755.1 Saprospiraceae bacterium | reverse complement strand
ACAAAAATAAATGTTTTTTTACAAAATAATACTTTTTTTTGCATCTTTTACAACCCATAACGAATGCTTTTTTCTATCACTTAATATTTTACAGTAAGTAAAATTACAAAAATTGAAGGATTAGAGAATTTAAGTAACCTTTCATCACTTTGGCTTTATAGTAATCGACTTACAAAAATTGAAGGATTGGAGAAGCTAAGTAATCTCGTAGAGCTTGGAATTGGATATAACCAACTTAGAAAAATTGAAAATTTAGAAAAATTAAGCGGTCTATCAAGGCTTTCCATTGATAATAATCAACTGACAAAGATAGAAAAGATAGAAAAATTAAGCAATTTATCATCGCTTTGGATTCATAATAATCAACTGACAAAAATTGAAGGTTTAGAAGAATTAAGTAATTTATCTGAGATTCGGCTTGATAATAATCAAATTGAAGACCTCACTCCTTTATTGACGTTTATAAAAAAAGGCTTAAATGTAAATTACAGAGTATGGATACCTGGTGATAAAAACTGTATTTATATCAAAGACAATCCACTCCAAATTCCTGATATAGAAACAGTTATGCGTGGCAATGAGGCGATATTGGCGTATTTTGAAGAGCGAGCAAAAAAAGAAAAATATGAAATCAAAATCAACTCAAAAATAGACATTAGCACTACGCCTTCGGTCAAAATGATACTTTTTGGCAACAGTGGTGCAGGAAAAACAAACCTAAGCAAATACCTGAGAGAAGGAATTTTTGATAAAAATGACCGTGACAGTACGCATGGTATTTTGATAGAAAACTGGCTACAACCCGAAGGAGAAAACCTACTGGCGCATATATGGGATTTTGGTGGACAGGAATATTATCATGGAGCGTATCGCTTGTTTATGACCAATAAAACGGTGTTTATAGTGGTATGGGAAGAAGCGACTAATCAAAATTTTGGCAACAAACGCACCTTAATCAAAAACAAAAAAGAAGGAGAAAAAGACGATGTTTACGAAGAATTGGTACATTTTGAACTGGAATATTGGTTGGATAGCATTAGACATTTTGCGCCCGATAGCCCTATTTTGCTCCTACAAAACAAGGCAGACAAACCCGAAGACAAGCAGCGACATTCGCCCGATTTATTCAAAGAATATGGCATTACGGACGATTTTTCGATTAGTCTTTTGCTCGGCAGCGACCATAAAAATGTAAAACAATACCGTGATATTCAGCACTTTAAGCAAGAATTAATTGCACTTTTGGCAGAAAATACCTATCACGACCAAACGCTGACCCGCTTAAAATTGCGTGACGATTTGATTGATTTACAAGAAGAAAATACTGAAAGTGGCAATCCATTTTTAGCGCACAAAGAGGCATTTTTTATCAGCGTCAATGATTTTGACAGCATTATGAAAACAGTTAAAGTGGATATTGTTTTGACCAATACGATTGATGTATTAGATTGGCTGCATACTCGTGGTATTGTGCTTTTTTACAAAGACAATCCGAAGCTCAACGACAAGGCTTTTTTACAACCCAAACGAGTGATTGATGCCATTTATGCCATTTTGAACAAGGAAATCTTGGAAAAAGAAGGACAGTTTTCAATCAAAGACCTCAAAAAAACAAGCGAAATAGACCCGACAACAGCAATTGAAATCATGCTACAAATGGAATTGATTTTCAGTGTCCCAAACGCTGAAAATCAATACATTGCACCACAATATTTGCCCGAAAAACACGCTTTGCAAGACCTCTACGAGATAGCTTCCGAAGAAATACAACAATTGAGTTACAGCGTAAAATTACCTTTGTTTTATTATCGCCGAGTGTTGCAGCAATTGATTTTGCATTATGGAAAAAATCAAGATACCGATTGCAAAGCCTATTTTTGGAAACATGGTATTTTGATAAAAAAAGGTGGTATTCGCTTGTTAATCAAAGGTTTATATCCAAACGAAAATGAAAAAGAAGGGATTATTTCCATTGCAACGGATAAGAAAAAAGGATATTTGGAATTGCAAAAAGAGGTGTTTGGAGATGTTAAAAGTATTGCTTACGGTTATAAACGAATTGAAGTATCAAAAGACGTTTATGAAAATTATGATGGACCAGATGACGACGAAATAGAAAGATTTATAAAGGAAGATATGAGGAAAAATCCCGAGAAGCATACTTTTAGAATTAGCCAAGACGAGTTAGATAAAATTCACCGTTCCTTTGAAAAAATAAACGAAAAAGAGCTAAAAATAAATCAAAAAATAGAAGTTAGCCGTGATGGCACTTATTTTTGCAGTTATTCCGAACTTTTAGAAAAAGCCGAACAAGGAAATCTTAGAATACAAGGCGTTTCAAAAATAGACAAAACAAATACTAAACTATTGACTATCAACAGTTTTCAAATGATTTTAGATAAAAAAATAGACCGACCACTCAAAGTTTTTGTATCGTATTCGCACGACGATTTGGCGTTGATGCAAGAACTCAAAAAACACCTCATGCCTTTGGTGCGCAGTGAGCGCATAGAAGTTTGGATTGACAACATGATTCCAGCAGGTGACGATTGGAACGAAACGATTTTGACCAATCTTCGCCAATCTGATGTGGTTATTTTGTTGCTTTCAGCAAATTTTGTAAGCTCGAATTACATCTGGAATATAGAACTCAAAGAAACTTGGAAGCTCAAACAAGAAGGAAAATTGGTGCTTCCGATTTATGGAAAAGAGTTTTTTTACCACGATTTGCAATTCAAAACCCTTGACAATCAGAAAGTTAATCTTGGTGATTTTCAATTTATTCCTAAAAATGATAAAAAAAGCGACCGAGTTGAAGCCGTCAACAGTTGGGACAACAAAGACAAGGCTTTGAGCAAAGTGGTCAGTATAATTTCTGATGCGATTAAAAATTACAAACCTTAAATACACTGTTTTAAATGTTTGTAATTGTTGTATTGTTTTGGTTTTCAATTAGTTAGAACTATTTCAAACAATAGCAAACATTAAATAACTAAAAAACAATGTATTAAACCACTACTGAGCGGCACGGTTTTATTAAGCGGAATTAAATTTTATAATTACTTGATAATCAATATTTTGTGCTATTAAGTTTTTCAAGTAAAGTA
>JAYWHK010000197.1:0-8620 GCA_043777755.1 Saprospiraceae bacterium | reverse complement strand
CGTTCTGTTATCGATACCCTTCGTAAAAGAGGTGTAGAGGTACTTCCATGCCTAACTCAAATCATCAAAATACAACCTGTGTAGTTACAAAAATTTTTACTTAACTTTGTGGATAAATTAAAACCTTATTTGAAAAAGAAATTGGTTTTAATTAGTGGCATCGAACTTTTTTGAAATTAACTTACTCTTTGAATGGACTAAATTTTTTGAAATGAAAAAAATACTATTTACGATATTAATGGCATTTGTTGCCACAACTTCAATTTTTTCACAAGAAAAAGACGAAGATTTGATTCAATTCTCAGGACAGGTTTTGACAGAAGAAAATGGGCAACTTGTGCCTGTTCCTTATGTGAATGTTTATTTGAACAGCAAAAAACGAGGAACTTACACTGATATGAAAGGGTTTTTCTCTTTTGTGGCTGCAAAAGGCGAGAAAGTTATTTTTTCGTCGGTGAGTTTCAAATCTGTTGCCAAACAAATTCCTGATACGCTGACGCAAAAGCAATATTCGGTGATTCAACTCTTGTCAAAAGACAATACTTTACTTCCTGAATTTATTGTTTTCCCTTGGCCAAGCAAAGAACATTTCAAAATTGAGTTTTTGGCAATGAATATTCACGACGAAATGCAAAAACGTGCCATTGAAAACCTCAGCGAGCGCACTTTGCGAAAAATAGCCAAAGCAACGCCTTATGATGGCAAAGAAAATGCTCAATATTATCTCCGTGAACAAGCCAAACAGTATTATTACGCTGGTCAGTTCCGTCCGATGAATATTTTTAGCCCGATTGCTTGGTCGAAATTTTTTCAAGATTGGAAAACAGGGAAATTTAAGAAAAAGTCAGAGGACGAGTAAGTAAGTAAGAAAGAAGGAAAGTAAGTAAGAAAGAAAGTAGGTTCATTAAATATCTAATCATTATATTTAAATTTTAAAAGTAAAATTATGAAAAAAGTACTCCCTTTTATTTTGCTGTTTGTCAGCACAATTGCATTTTCACAACAGATGCAAATGAAACAACTGCAAAAAATGCGTTTTGTAGAAGAAGAAAACGGTAAAAAAATCGAAGTAGAAATGACCAATGGCGAAGTTAGTGCCATCAAAGAAAACGACAAAGTTGTTCCAAAGGAAAAATTTGGTGATTACAAAGCAACGACTGACAAGTTTCTCAGCGAAATGAAAGCCAATACTCCACAGATGGAAAAGCCTTCAAAAGATCCTAAGTCTGTTGAAAAATCAAGCGCATCGCAAACAATTTCTACTAAAAAAGATGGCGATAACACAATTCTAACCATTGACAACAGTGATTTTGAACCTTTGAACCTGACTATAACAAAAGATGGAAAAATTTTATTCGATGGAAATGATTTGAAAGCTGGTTCTAAAATTGTTTTGCAAAGCAATAAAATCAAAGAAATTTCTGAAAAAAAAGGTTCAGAAGAAAAAATGGAATTGGTAGAAGAAAAGCAAATTGAAAAAATGCTAAATCAGAAAAGTGACGGTGAAGAACGTCGTGTTACTAAAAAAATTATGGTTGGCAGTGATAATCCCAACATGAAAAAAGTAGAAATAGAGGCATCAGAAGATGACCAATGGCTTGACGATGCGCTTTTTGCAGACAAATTAATTGAGAAAAAAGGTAATTTTGATTTTAGTTTGAACGATAAAACATTGAGCATCAATGGAAAAGAACAAAGTAAAACTGCTTTTCAAAAATACAAAAAATTATATGAAGCTCGTGGTGTAAAATTTTCTGAAAAGACAAAGATTGAGTTGAGTAAGAAAATTGACTAAAACAATAAAAAATATAGGAATAAAAAAAGCCCAATTCTAACGAATTGGGCTTTTTTTATTCCTATATTTTTTATTGTCCTAACGTTTTTAATAAAGCAATCAATGTAATAATACCACTTGCTTGAGCGATACCATTGGCAATGATTTTAGGCCAATCTGTTTCTTCTTTTTTCTTATTATTACCATTATTGTCTAACTCGATAGGTTTCACATCTTTGTAACCAACACTAACGATGCCACCTTTTCCAACTTTTGGATATACTTTGAAAAGCCCAAAATTAACAGTTCTATTGATTTTTCCACTTGGATTCAATACTGTAATTTTCATTTTGCGTCCATCTTTACTTACGCCAGCCGCATAAGTATTGATATAATACAAAGCACGTTTGCCGCCATGATAAGGAACAGTAATTTTTCCACCAGCAACAACATCTTCTGCATACAACTCAGATGCTTTGATTGCACCACGAATAGTAACCAATTCCTTACTTTTAGGAATCGTAATGAGGTCGTTTGGTTTTAATATGTAATTGTATCTTGAACCCAAAGGGTTAGAAAGCGCATCGTCTAACTTCATTACGACAGCTCCTGTACCGTCATCATCTCTAAACATTCTTGCACCTTCTGGAAATGCTTCTTTGGAAAGACCACCAGCACGCTCAATTACGCTACTCAACTGCTCGTTTGGTGCAATCAAAGCGTAAGTTCCTGGATAACGAACTTCTCCATCTAAAGTAATAAATTGCTGAAATTTAAACTCTGGAACAGAACGAACCGCAATCAAATCAAAAGGTTGTAATTTGTAATCAGCACTTCCACCACTCAAAGTATTTAGGCTCTTATCTATTTCTAATGTAGCAACGTTCACACGGGTAGCTTCATTGTTTTTAATAACCAACCTTGATACTTCCACACGGTTAGAAGCCGCTTCTAATTTCATACCTCCTGCCAAAATCAATACATCTTTTAATGTCAAAGACTCGTCATATTGAAATTCACCTGGTGTACGAACAGCACCAATAACATTCACATTATACGCATCAGTGTAGGTTAATTTTGAAGGTATAAATAAACGATCAGAAGGCTGTAAAGTTGTATTTTCGCTTGATTTTGGATTTGACAGTGCCTCTTTTACATTAATCCTAATGTATTCTTTTTCTTTAGTGTTGTTTGGATTTATTCGCATGATGTAAGCAAAGTCGGTCGCATCTGGGCGAAGCCCACCTGCCAATAACACAGCATCTTCTACTTTTAAGGTTTTACCATTGTCATAAGGGTATGCTTTTGCTGCACGAACAGCACCATCTACGCTAATAGAATATTTATCAGTATAAACACTTTGTGTATAAATAATCAACTTGTCTTTTGCTTGTAGCGAAACATTTGCAGCTGAAGATGGATTTTTTAAAATCTCCTCTAAAGAAATACGTTGGTAACTTACAGTTTGATCATTATTGGTACGTTGTAAGAACGCAATGTCTGTACGGGCTTCTTTTTGCAAAACAGCTTTTGTTACTAACTCACTAATTTTCATTCCGTTACCCAATTCATATTGCTTTGGAAAATCAACAGCACCAAAGATGTCAGCAAAGTTTTCATAGGCTTTTGGAATAACATTGACAACGACAATATCGCCTGGCAAAAGTTTGAAATCGCCTTTTGAATTTAACAAAGACTTATAATTAACATCAATCAAAATTTGTTTGTCATTTTCAAAACGTTTGATTTGGATATTTTCTTGGTAAGCATTGTCAGTCAAACCTCCCGCAAAATCAATTGCTTTGATTAAATTTTCACCTGTAACCAATTCGTAACGAAATGGTCTTTTAACAGCTCCATCAATTTGTACGATGCGCTCTGCAATCGGAACATGGATAATATCATTGTCTTCCAAGTAAAAATTATCACGAACCGCTGGATTTTTCATAAAATCATAGACATCAATCGTTTTTGGCTGTTGCCCTGCACGCATCAATTTTATGTTACGAACAGAACCTACATCAGAAGGACCTCCCGCAGCAACCAACGCATTAAATGCTGTATTTATCGCTGAAAAAGAATAACCACCTGGATTGAAAACTTCACCATAAAGATTAACTGTAATGGTACGTTTGTAATTAATCGTTACCGAAAAATTCTCAGCTTTGAAAGGATAGTACTGCGAAAATCTTGAACGCAACATCTCTCTTGCTTTTGAGTATGTTTGTCCTTTAATATAGACACGTGGCATACGGTCAGGCTGAACATAGCCTTCTTTGCTCACTTGAAGTGTTCCAGAATATTCAGCAATGCCCCAAATAGAAACATTCACTTCATCGCCAACGCCAATAATATAATTTTCACTTGCCTTCAAATCATCAGAATTACGATATACTTTTAGGCTTTTATTTCTAAAAATATCAATACCATAGACTTGCCCCTTTGGTTTTTCAGCTTCAGCTTCTTGAAGTCCTTCGCTGACAGCCTCTTCCACGGTTGCGCCATCTTTTACAGCTTTTGTGATTTCTTCGGCTTTGTCTTTTGCCAAAATATCCGCTTGTTTTTTGACAGCTTCATTTTTAGGCGCAACTTCGGCTTCGTTTTTCACACGTTCTTCAACGGATTTGATTTCGCTACCTGTAATTTCAGTATTTTTCTTCGTTTTTTCAGTTGTAGGCGTAGTTGTAGTACCTTTTTTGACACCACCACTTTTTTTCTCTGCTTCCATTTCTGCTAAAACTTGCTGAATCTGTTGCTCAACCAAAGCTGCATTATTTTTATTAACATTGTTAATATCAATGCCTTTTTCTCTTAACCTTGCTTCGACTTCCGCTTGCGAAAGTCCTCTTTTGTCCAATTCAGCTTTAACCTGTGCGGGATTGACTTGTGCAAATATACTTAGTGTACTAAATAAGATACTTACTACGAGGAGTAGTTTTTTCATTGAAAAATGTGTTTTTTGAATTTTTTATTAGAAATATTTAGATTTTCACTGCTTTTTTAAAATAATCAAACGTCAATCGCAATCCTTCTTTTCTATCTATTTTCGGATTCCAACCTAAAATATTTTGCGCTTTGGTGATGTCAGGACGACGCTGTTTAGGATCATCAGCTGGCAACGGACGATAATCAATAAACGCTTTTGGATTGCCAACAATCTTGATGATTTCTTCTGCAAATTCCAACATCGTGATTTCGCTTTGATTGCCAATATTCACAGGCAAATGATAATCAGACATCAATAACTTATAAATGCCATCTACCAAATCACTTACGTAGCAAAAAGAACGGGTTTGTGAACCATCTCCAAAAACGGTCAAACCTTCACCTCTCAATGCTTGACTGAAAAATGCAGGCAAAACACGTCCATCATCAACACCCATTCTTGGGCCATACGTATTAAAAATACGAACAATTCGTGTTTCTATTCCATGCTGACGATAATACGACATCGTAATTGCTTCTTGAAAACGCTTCGCTTCGTCGTACATACTCCTCATTCCAATAGGATTTACATGACCCCAGTATTCCTCAGGTTGCGGATGTACTTGTGGATCGCCATAAACTTCACTCGTAGAAGCAATAATTACTCTTGCTCCTTTTGCTTTTGCCAAACCCAAACAATTGTGTATGCCCAAAGAGCCTACTTTTAACGTTTGTATCGCCAATCCAACATAGTGAATTGGACTCGCTGGCGAAGCAAAATGTAATATATAATCCAAATCGCCTTCTATTTCAATGTGATTCGAAACATCATGGAAACGAAAATCAAAATCAGGATTGCCTTCCAAATGAGCGATATTGTCCATACTTCCTGTTACCAAATTGTCCATTCCGATAACGCTATATCCTTTTGATAAAAACAAATCGCTTAAATGAGAACCTAAAAAACCAGCTGCGCCAGTTATCAATACACGTTTTTTTGACATTTTACTCTATTTTATCTTTCCTTTTAAAATGGCTGCAAAAGTACAACTTTTATACTAATTTCTTCTTGTTTTCTATAAAAACTTAGGTATGCTTAATGTTTAAAACGAAGTTTTAATAAGATTTAGTGAAATTAGATTTAATTTTTACATCACGATTAGTGAAATTGGTTTAATTAGATAAAATTAGTGGTTAAAAAAATACGCTAAGTGTTACTTGTTTTTTATAAAAACGCACTACCTATTCCACAATTTCCACAATTTCTAAACCATAACCAGCCAAACCAATTCTTCTTTTCGAATTGTTAGAAATTAATTTTATCTTTGAAACACCCAACTCTCTAAGGATTTGTGCGCCAACGCCATAGTCACGTTGCTGCATATCACGATGTAGAGATTGGTCGTTTTGGTAACTTTTTAAGCGTTGTAAAATCGAATTGCTCTTTTCGCCATGTCGCATACAAAGTAAAACACCATTTTCACTTTTTCCAATTAATTCCAAAGCGTGCTGTAATTTTTTATCATACCCTTCAAACAAAAGCCCTAAAATATCACCTGTTTCTGTATCAGAATATACCTTGACTGGCACAACTTCATCTGCCGTCCAAGAGCCTTTTTTCAAAGCCAAGTGAATATCCGTAGAATTGATTTGAGAAAATGCAATTGCTTGAAAATCACCAAATTGCGTATGAATCGTTGTTTCTATCTCTTTTTTCACCAAACGTTCAGTACGCATACGATACGCCACCAAATCATCTATGGAAACAATTTTTAAATCATGTTTTTTAGCAATCTCCATCAATTGAGGAAGGCGAGCCATCGTACCATCTTCATTCATAATTTCGACTACAACACCTGCTGGATAAAGCCCTGCCAAACGTGCCAAATCTACCGCAGCTTCTGTATGTCCTGTTCGGCGAAGTACGCCGCCAGATTTTGCAATCAAGGGGAAAATATGCCCTGGACGAGAATAATCTTTTGCTGTAATGGCTGGATTCGTAATGCCTCGAATACCAGTTGCTCTGTCATAAGCCGAAATTCCCGTAGAACAACCGTGACCAATCATATCCACTGAAACGGTAAAAGCTGTTTCGTGCATATCTGTATTGGCAGCGATCATCAATGGAAAATTAAGTGCTTCGGCACGTTCCGCTTCCAAAGGTGTACAAATCAAACCTCGAGCATGAGTTGCCATAAAATTGATGATTTCGGGCGTTGTCATTTCGGCAGCACATATAAAATCACCTTCATTTTCACGATCTTCGTCGTCCACTACAATGATGACTTTGCCTGCACGAATGTCTGCAATGGCTTCTTCTATCGTATTTAGTTTCATATTTTAAATTCTAAATTCTATTATTTTAAATTCTAAATTCTTTATTTTAAATTCTAAATTTGCTTATTCTAAATTCTATTATTTTAAATTCTAAATTTGCTTATTGCTCACTATTTTCAATTATTCATTATTAATTATTCATTATCAATTGAAGCGGTGTTGTTGCTTTTTTCCAAGAAAAATTTTGATTTACGAATTGCAAAGCATTGATTTTCAATTTATTGTATTCATTTTTTTCTTTTAATAAAAAAATAATTTTGTCGGAAAATGCTTGTGCGGTGTCAGCGATGAGGATTTCTTCGTTGGGTTTTGCGCCTGTACTTGCGTTCACAATTGAAGTTGTAATACAAGGAACGCCCATTGCCATTGTTTCCAATACTTTATTTTGCTGTCCTGAACCTTGAAAAAGTGGCGCAACAAAAATACTTGATTCTGAGTATGCCATTCTGATGTCTTCGACCCAACCTTGAACCGTTACATTTTCATTTGCAAGATTTTTAACAGCCAATGATGGTCTTGCACCAGCAATTAGGACGTTTATATTTGTTTTTTCTTTTTTTAAAAGTGGCAAAATTTCATTGACCAAGTATTGTGCAGCTTCGATGTTCGGATGATAACCCATATTGCCTACAAAAACAAGGTCGTATTTTTTTTCAACGTGTTGGAATTTTTTTTCATCAAAAAAATCCAATTCGATGCCGTTTTGACAAATTTCGATTTGCTTTTTTTCTTCAAAAAAAAGCGCATCACGGTCATTTTCTGCAATGATAAAATGGTGTTGAAAAAAATGAAAGGCTTTTGCTTCGTATTTTGCCAATCGCTTGGCTTCGTGTTGAAACAAAATTCGAGCAAAAAAGTTAGCTTTTTTGGCACGTCGAGCCATATTTTTTGAAAAAGCGTCTTGGTAATCAATGATTTTGTTGGTGTTGAGTTCTTTGGCGTATTCTGCCATACGAATCAATTGACAATAAATAAAATCAGGATTTTCAAAAGCGATGATTTTTTCAATTTCTTTTTTTGCTGCCAAATCTGTAAAAAAAGCAACCGACAAAGGCAATCCTCGCAACCAACCTAATCCTATATTGACGATTTTTTTGAAAAAAGAAACATAAATTGTATAGACTTTTGCATATTTTTCTAATTCAGCAATGTGTTCTTTTGGAACTTCCGTATCACTCAACGCAATCAAAACAATGTCTGAATCTTGACTTAACTGCCTGATTTGGTGGTAAATACGCAGCTTATCTCCTCGCTCAAGCGGGAAAGGAAATCGAGAAGTCAATACAGCTACTTTTTTCAAAAGAAAGGTGGTTTAATTTTGGCGCAAAGGTAATATATATTGAGGAATTAAAAACATTTTAAACCTTCAAATTGTAGTAAAAAGATTTGAATAAAAGCAAAAAAGGAATGTGTACGCTACACATTCCTTTTCACACTCAATATTACAACTCTTTGTATTTCACGTCAAAACAACCTTTTGTAAATCGAACTTTTGCAGGATAAGATTCTGGACCAGTATTTTTCTTAAAATGCAAACAAAAACTACCTTCTGCTGTTTTTTCTTCTGTATTAAATTTTTCAATT
>JAYWHK010000196.1:0-3116 GCA_043777755.1 Saprospiraceae bacterium | reverse complement strand
ATACGACTCTATTTCTTACGGACAAATTAAATTTGGGGCAAGAGTGAAGGATGTAATCAATATCATTAAAAATAATTAGAACTTTACAGCCCTGCCGTCAGGGGAGGATTTAGGAGGGGCTTTAATCCTTCAACTTCAAACTAAAATGTTCCTTTTTTTCAACCGCAATACCAAGTTTTTCCAACGTTTCAGTCATCGTATCAGCATCGTCAAGCAATCTTGCCTTATCCAATTCAACTGTCCGTCGCACATAATCAGGTAACTTCTCCTCAACTGCCGCCAATACACCTTCCCATGTATGCTCGCCAGTCGTCACCAATTTTCCCTTGTTGTATTTGAAAGAAAAAACAACACGACCGATTGTACCACTCTTTTCAGAACCCGTCAGAAGCAAGCCCCTGTTTTTTGTACAATACGTTTTCAGCTGTGCCGAAGCCACCTTTATCTTTTCTTTCTCCGCATCTTGAAATTCACCATACAATTTCTGTATATCTAATATTTTCAATTGCTTCTCAGCTTCCAAACGCTGCAATTCATTCTCAGCTTCAAAATAATCCGCTGCCGCCTGATTCGCATCGTCAAATGTCAATTTAACTACTTTCTTTGCCATAGTATATTATAAAATTTAAGTTACAATAAAAGTCCCCTTTGGGGATTTAGGGGATTCTACGTTGGCAAGTCCTCCCGTCAGTCCAAAGGACTCCTTCGGAGGGGAGGATTTAGGAGGGGCTTTGGGCTTTAATCCCACTTATCCAACTCCCATCTTTCAATCACCGCAATCAACTTTTCCGCATACTGCACATCTTCCGCATAACCAAGTCGTTCAAGCCCTTTCGCCCAGCCGAGATAATCCATACCTTTCAATGATTTGTAAAGCGGTTTGTCCAACACCAACGAATGATCACGCCAACTTTCCCATTCCGTATCATAGACCCTGTATTTCTTACCGTCCATCACACCAAAGTTATTGTTTGTCCGTTTGCACACCTTACTCGTTCCTGA
This sequence comes from Saprospiraceae bacterium, assembly GCA_043777755.1. Classification (GTDB taxonomy): domain Bacteria; phylum Bacteroidota; class Bacteroidia; order Chitinophagales; family Saprospiraceae; genus CANHEE01. The sequence goes on along the minus strand of JAYWHK010000196.1, from coordinate 2,114 downwards.
TTCACTTTCCAAAATACCCTGAGCCAACGAAATACTTATTGGAACATTATAACGGTCATATTCTCTCTGAGCCGTCACAAGCCAACGCTGTATGTAAGCACACTGTAATTTCTCTCGCTTGTTTTTTGCAACAAAACCTTTGAACCAATCCGATACAGCACCTCGTATAGGCTCTACGCTACTTTCTATCTTGTAATCGTATTTGCCATAATCGTGTTGCCGCTTTGAAAAGCCACGATAACAAAAACAAAACACCAAAACAGTCATCACCGCAAGCCACCACCATCCATCGTTGTCCCGTTGCTTAGAACCATAAGGCTCTATGTCCCATTGCCAACTTTCATTCCTATTCATTGCTTAGGTATGATTTCATCGCCAAAAAATTCTTTTCTATGCCCAGTATTTGCTTTCAATTGTGGAAAATACACAATCACTTGTAATGTTTGTGGAAAACCAAATCTTCTATCAGCAGTTACTGGCATTTTAGCAGCTTGACTTAAAGCTGCTCCGTGGTCTTTTTTTAATTTTTTCATCTTAAAAATTGTTCTAAATTCGTTAAAAAATGTTGTTGTTTATATTCTCTCAAAGTATCTTACCTAACCATTATCTTAAAGTCCCTCCTTTGGAGGGATTTAGGGAGGACTTTTGGGGACTTACATCTGACCCACAATACTAAACTCCACCTTCTCAAACTCATCTTCTTCTTCCACGTTTTCTTCTACGTTTGAAGTCCCTCCTTGGGAGGGATTTAGGGAGGACTTCACCCAAGCATCTTCCGAAGCATTAACCGCTGCCTTATTTCCAAGCGCACCAAGTATCAGATTCACATCATGTACGCTCTCCATTGCCTTATCCAAATCTTCCTTAAGTTTCTTTTTTATGGCATTATTCCGAGCATCTGCCTTGCCATATTCTTCCCAGTTCGCATCAGGACCAGTAACAAGCACCCTACTTTGCTCTTGCGCCTCGCACAAAAAATGCTGAATATTGTTACGCTCAAATACAAATACTTTGCTCAAATCATCATAATCATACCCAAGCGTAACCTTCCTACCTTCTTTTAATATAGTGTAGTCTTCCACAGCAATCGCATAAAAGTAATCAACATTCAAAATAGTAGTCTTTACCATACCGCCATTAATCGTTGCATCTTTAAACTGCCAAAAACATTGCGCCATTTGGAAAGGCAATACCGTCACTACATTCAACTTATCACTTTGAGCATACAATTCGGACGGAGAAAGATGTATTTTACAATTCCGCTTGTAATCGCTCAATTTTCGTGTCCGATAACACTCCACCATGCCAACAACCTCATCCCAAGCCTTCTCAAAATCCCAGCCACTTGCCAACGCTGCCTTCCGTGTCGATTTCAAATATTCACTACTTTTTCTTGCAAAAATACTACGGCTCAATATCCCTTCGCCATAATATTTATCCGAATCCTGCATAAATACCGTCTGAAAAGTACTCCAAAATCGCTCTAATTTTGCCTTACCGTTTGCCTTATGTGTTACCGTCACCTTCGTTCCGCATCGCTCCATATTCGTTTTTACCAATTCCCACTTATCAGTATTGTGTCCAGGAAACCTATCAAAAACAACCTCATAAGGCAAATGTCCCGTATTCCGTACCGCCTGTCGCATCACATTAATATACCCATCACAATCCTCTTTTGTATCAATATGAACCGCTACCAAATCACCCGAGTGCACATCTCGCACCGCTACCAAAATCACAAATTCCTCTCTACGCTTCGTTTTACCATCGACTTCCACCTTTTTCATAAAGGGCAAAATGTTTATCCTCGTCGCATCTACCTGCCAACAGTCACCAGCAAACAAGGCATTTTTCAAAGGAACATAAGCCCTATACCTGTGCGCATTCCGACTATCTTCTCCAAATCGTGCTGTACCAGTCAAAATCTTCACCTTCTCTTTTGCCAATTCTCTCGAAAACCAACTCTCACTCGGACATTCATAACCAATCAAAGCGCACATCGCTGTTACCTTTTTGATTATCCAAGTATTCGTATAATTCTGCCCCATCACTCGCAACTGCATCACCCAACTCATTATTTCACCATCAAAATCCTTTTCTGCATTCTTATTTCC
>JAYWHK010000195.1:0-23859 GCA_043777755.1 Saprospiraceae bacterium | reverse complement strand
TACAACAGCTAAAAAATGTTATTGCGTAGGTTCTCAGAAGGCTGCATCTTTGTATTATAAATAAGAAACGTAAGGGACGACAGAGTATTATTTATGATTCAAAAAGTAAAAGTTTCGACAAAAGAGTCAGCTTAGTTTTGGATATGTTCACCGAAGGAGTCCTTCGGACATGGGATTTAAAGGTTCAAAATTGAGCCAGATTGACAAGGGACGGTCATTATAATCTGGCTCAATTAAAACCACTTAAAAATCTAAAAGTCAAAAAATAAATTTAAAATTTAAAAATCAATTTTAAACATTTTGACTACTCAAATCGAAAAGGTTAATATTAATATATACAGTAGCTTTCAAAAAAATTATGCAAAATGGAAAGTTGAAAAGCTACTGACCGAAGAATTTTATGTTCATGGGATTATAATTTGTTGTTGAAAAGTCGTTGCAAAAGAGTAACGACTTTTTTTTGCTTTAGCACTTTGACATAAAAAAACTTCCTATATTGCTAAAATATAGGAAGTTTTTTTATGTCAAAAATACTGCACTTTTCCTTTCAAAATCACAGTTTCAATAGATTGACTTCCAAAAGAATAAGGCAAAAATGCCAAAGAAGGAATTGCTTTTGTAATCATTACATTGGCGATTTTACCAATTGCAATACTACCCAGTTCGTCTTGCAATTCCATGGCAGCAGCACCATTGAACGTTGCGGCATTGATGGCTTCTTCTGGTGTCATTTTCATTTTGATGCAAGCCAAAGAAACGACCAACTGCATATTACCAGAAGGTGATGAGCCAGGATTGTAGTCACTTGCCAAGGCTACGGGAATATCCGCATTTAGAATTTTTCTTGCAGGTGGAAATCCATCATTCAAAAAAAATGGTGCAGACGGCAAAAGCGTTGCTATTGTATCGCTATTTTTTAAAATATTAATTTCATCGTCATTCAAAACTTCGAGGTGATCTACGGAAATTGCCTTATGCTTTACGCTCAATTCTATACCGCCCATACTATTGAACTGATTGGTATGGATTTTTGCTTTTAAACCATATTTTGCGCCAGCAACAATAATTTGTTCTGTTTCAGAAGGACTAAAAGCTACTTTTTCACAAAAAACATCAATGTAATCAGCCAAATTTTCAGCAGCGATTTTTGGTAACATTTCATTGATAATCAAGTCAATATAACCTTGATGATTTTCTTTGTACTCAGCAGGAAAAGTATGCGCACCCAAGAAGGTAGCTTTGATGTGCAGTGGCGATTTTTCTTTTAACTTTTTTACTACACGCAAAATTTTCAATTCCGATTCAACACTTAATCCATAACCACTTTTTATTTCGACGGCACCTGTACCAAAAGAAGCAATTTCTTCTAAACGTTGCCAAGCAGCATCAAACAATTCTTCCTCAGAAGTATTTTGCAAACGACGTGCTGAATTTAAAATACCACCGCCACGACGAGCAATTTCTTCATACGGCACACCTTTTATTTTGTCTAAAAACTCATTTTCTCGGCTACCTGCAAATACAATATGTGTATGCGAATCGCACCAAGTTGGTAAGACCATTTTCCCTGTAGCATCAATGATTTCAATGGCGTTTTCAGGACAAGAATCCATTGTTCCAAATCCTACAATTCGTTGATTATCAATAAGTAGCCAAGCATTTTCCATACTCAAAAGGGCTTGCATTGCAAGCCCTTTGATGGTATTTTTTTTCTCTTTTTCTACTTGAAAAAGTTGTTTTATATTTTTTATTAACAAAGACATATATAGGTAGTCGTAAGTAAATACACCATTTTTTTAGTTATTTAATGTTTTCTATTGTTTGCAATGGTTCTAACTAATTGAAAGCCAAAACAATACAACAATTACAAACAGTTGCAAACTCTTTAAAAACAATTAGCTTTCTAACCAACGTATTCTTTAATAACGGCATTCAATCTTTTCAACATCAAAAAGATAAGTCCTGCTGCAAAAAGCGTCAAGGCTGAATTAAGCCAAAAGAAGTTAGATTTATCGTCATACGTGTCCCAAAGACTTGCCAAAACACCAGAAAGTTTATTTCCAATTGCTGTCGCCAATTGCCAGCCGCCCATCATCAAAGCTGCGATTCGGGCAGGAGCTAATTTTGACGCTAAGGAAAGTCCCATCGGGCTAAGGCATAGTTCTCCAATCGTAACAACACCATACGTTCCCCAAAGCCACCAACCTGAGCATTTGTCCATGCCATTGTGACAAGCCCAAACTGCAAAAACCATAACTACTGAGGACAAAGATGTTATCAATAATCCATAACCAATTTTGGTAGCGGTGGTTGGTTCTGCATTGCGACGTCGGAGCAATCCAAAGAACCAAATCACAACAGGTGTTAGAATCACGACAAAAAATGGATTGATGGATTGAAACAATTCCGTACTATACAAACTTAGTTTTTCACCACGAGTTGGAATTTTTTCAGGTGCGTTGATAAAGTAAGGGTGTTGTGTACTGTCTTTTTGAACTTTTCCATCAGCACCTTTATCAGCATGAAATTTAGCATCATATTTTGGATACCAGCCTTTATCGGCAGTAATTTCTTGTGTCAATTTAAACGGTTTCAAAATAGCGATTGCTTCGGGATGAACATCACGGTCGGTGTAAAGTTCTGCCCATTTAGTCAAAGCTGTTCCATTTTGCTTGAAAACTGCCCAAAAAATAATAACTACCGCATAAATAGAAAGCAATGCACCGATTGGTCTTTTTTCGTGTGCTGCTGCTGTTCTATAGGTATTTAAGAAAAATAAAATAATAGGAATACAACCAAAAATAAAGGCATCTGTACTGTCTGAACTAAAAATGTTGCCAGGAATCATGTAGCCCATATAAGCGGTAATGACGGCAGGAATCAACACTTGCGCCAAAACAATCAATACATTTTGTTCACCAGGTTGCGGTTCTTTTTTAAGGTCAGCATGAGCGTAATGTTTGTTGCCAAAGGCAAAAACGATAACGCCAATAAACATTCCAATGCCCGCTGTCAAAAATGCTGCATACCAGCCCCAATTGTTTCGGGCATACGCTGCGAAAAAGTTACAAATAAAAGCACCAACATTGATGCCCATGTAAAAAATATTATAACCTACATCTTTGTTGTCTTTGAATTGAGGTTCATTGTAGAGGTTTCCTAACAAAGTAGAAATATTCGGTTTGAAAAAACCATTTCCTAAAATCATCAAGAAAATTGCTCCCCAAAAAGCCGTCATTCCTTGCAGCGCAAGGCAACAATAGCCAATACCCATCAACAAACCACCAATAATTACCGAAAGTCGGTAGCCCAAAAGTCGGTCTGCCAACATTCCACCAATGAAAGGTGTCAAATAATTTAAAGCGATGAATGTGCCAAAAATATCAGCACTCTCTTTGCTCGAAAGTCCTAATCCGCCTTTGGCAGTGTCTTCCATGTATAGGACAAAAATCCCAATCATTAAGTAGTAACCGAATCGCTCCCAAAGCTCGGTCATAAATAGATAAGGCAGTCCAGAAGGATGTTTTGCGCCAGTATTTGTAGTCATAACAGTATAAAATTTCGTTTTATTTTATTTCAAAAAACAAAGATAACCGAAATTATTTCATTTTTTCAAGAATATTTCAAAATTATTCTTTTACCCAACTTGTACCATCTTTTCCATCTTTGAGTTGAATTTTGGCAGCGGAAAGACCATCACGGATTTTGTCAGATGTTCCCCAATCTTTATTTGTGCGAGCATTGGCACGAATCTCAATAATCAAGTCCATCAAACCATTCAATGTATTGCCATCACCACCAGCTGATGTTTCATCTAAAAGTCCAAAAATATCAAAGATGAAAGCGTTGTAAGTTGTTTTCAATCGCTGTAAAGTTTCGCTTGTTATATCGTTGATATTCAAGTGATTGGCTTTTATTCCATTGATTTTTGAAGCCAATTCAAACAAAGAAGCCATTGCTTTTGGTGTATTAAAATCATCAGACATATCGTCAAAAGCGGTATCCATCAAAACGTTTAATTCTTTGTCCAAATCACCAGTTGAGCCAGTCGATTGTTCTAATTTTTGCAACACTTTATTTGCTTCCATCAAACGGCGATAGCCTTTTTCAGCAGCTTGTAAGGCATCATCTGTCAAATCCAAAGTGCTACTATAATGTGATTGCAACATAAAAAAGCGAATTGCCATCGGGCTATATCCTTTCGTGACGTGCGGACTATTACCAGAAAATAATTCTTCGGGCGAAATGGTATTGCCATCGCTTTTAGACATTTTTTTGCCATTCATCAAAAGCATATTGGCGTGTAACCAATAATTGGCAGGTTGGCAGCCACAAGCTCCATGATTTTGAGCAACTTCGTTTTCATGGTGAGGGAATTTTAAATCGCCTCCTCCGCCATGAATATCAAATGTTTTTCCCAAATATTTGGTACTCATTGCGCTACACTCCAAGTGCCAACCTGGAAAACCAACCGACCAAGGCGAGTTCCAGTGCATCAAATGCTCTGGCGCAGCTTTCATCCAAATCGCAAAATCAGAAGGATGATTTTTTTCATCTTGATTTTTCAGATTATCTCGAGTTTCAGTCAATAAATCTTCAATGACACGACCAGAAAGTTTGCCATAAACACCTGTTTTTTGAGCAAATTTTACGGTATCAAAATAGACTGAACCATTGCGCTCATAGCCATAACCATTTTTGATAATTTCTTCGACCATTTCGATTTGCTCAGGAATATGACCCGTCGCACGAGGCTCGATATTGGGTGGTAGTGTATTGAAAATACGCATCATTTCGTGAAAATCAACCGTATATTTTTGCGCCACTTCCATCGGCTCTAAGCGTTCAGCTTTGGCACGAGCGAGCATTTTGTCTTCTCCGTCGTCGCTATCACCTGTCAAGTGACCAACGTCTGTAATGTTGCGAACATAGCGAACTTTATAACCTAAGTGCAACAAATAACGATAAATTACATCAAAACTGGCGAATGTACGGCAGTTTCCAAGATGTACATTGCTATATACGGTAGGGCCGCAAACATACATTCCTACAAAACCTTCGTGTATTGGTTTAAAAACTTCTTTTTGTTTGCTAAGGCTATTGTAAATTTTTAATTCTCTCATTGAGTAGTGGAAAGTAGGAGATAGAAAATAGTAAGGATTCTAAATCACCCTTTCAATTTCACCAATCACTCTACTTATAGTTTTAATCATTTAATAATAAAAAAGTCTATAATCATTGGCTTTATACGAATTTTTTTTTTTACTGTTTTAAAAAAACAAAGAAATAGAAAAAATAATTTCTAAAGCAAAAAAGGACAGCTCTTTTGCTGTCCTTTCTTCGGATTAGTATGAAAAAACTGTATTATCTAAATTGTATGCCTTAAAGACACGTATCGAAGACAAATGGTTGTTTGGCTTTTATTTTATTCCTATAATTTAACACTTTACAAGCTGTTTTTCGGTAAAACTTTATTTTTGATAGACGAAAATAAAAAAAGACAAACTAAAAAACTGATTTTTGTTGGTAATATACATAATTAGCACTATATTTGTGCCTTTACTGTTTAAATGTAAAAAATGGAAATTAACGCAACCTTAGATAATATTTTAAAAAAAGTAGAAACGTTAGCTCAACGATTGGAAAAAAGCCAATTGCTCAACAAAGAATTTAAAGAAGAATTACGTGCTTTAGATAACCAACTTAATGATTACACGGAGTTGATTGGAGAGTTACAAATGGAAAATGTTGAGCTGAAAAAGAGTCTCGAAAAAAAGAAATAACTTAAAGTATTGACAAAGGCGAACTAAATTATTTTTTTTTCGTTTAAAATTTTTTTTAGCAATAATAAAAATTTTAGTTTTTGCTAAAAATCAAATTGGAGTTTTTTCCAAATTTGAAAGAAATTTTTGTTTAAAATTCAAACGCAACAAAGCTGATTTTCAGCTATAACAATAGGGTATTCTCCCACTATGGAGCAAGAATTAGTTGGCATACAGATACAAATTGCAGGTAAAAGTTATCCTTTGAGAGTGGCAGTTGATGAAACAACCACTGTAAGAGAAGTAGAAACTCAAATCAACGATAAAATTAATTATTTGCAAAAAACTTATCCTCATCAGGATAAGGATAACTATATATCTATGGCATTCTTTGCTTACGCAATGGATGCTCAGAAAAATAATGCTGACCTCCCCAATGCTATTCCGCTTGCGGCTGTACTTCCTTCTGTACAAGCCGAACCCGTTGCAAGTATTCAAAACAACCTTTCTGACGAATTAGTCGAAAAAATCCTTCAACTTGACCAGTATTTAGACCAATTGTTGGCAAAACCAATCGTTTGATTTTCAAATGATTATGAAATTTAATGCCCACTATTGAAGCACAAGAAACTTTATACTCTAACGGTAGTTGTCTTTTTATTTCTTATAAAAAAGGCATACTTTTAAAATCATCATTACAAAAAAATGGGAATCGGAATCGGACTTATCATAGGTTTGGTTGTAGGTGGCATCGCAGCTTATTTTGCGGTACAGGCTTGGTTGAAAAAAAGCTTTCAAGATAGAATCGAAGAAGCAAACCGTAAAGCTGACCTTACAGTTCAAGAAGCAAACCTTACTGCGAAGCGAAAAATAGATGAAGCAGAAATCAAATCTGAAAACATCGTATCGAAAGCGGAAAGCAAAAACGAGCAAATCAAACAACAAAAAATCCAGGAAGCAAAGGAGCGTTTCAATCAGATGAAATCTGAAATGGATCGTGAAAAAGGCAATTGGCAAGCAATGTTTGAAAAGGAAAAATCTCAGCATTTGTTGAAGATGAAAGACCTTGAAATTGATGTTAAAAATCAAGAAGGCGAACTAAAGCAACGTCAGTCTGCATTTCAATCTCAGGTTGATTTGGTAACAACCAAAAAACAAGAATTGGAAAGTCAGCAAAAGGAAGTAGCTTCTATGCGTGAAAATATTGAGCGTCAAACGGTCATTATGAACAAAAAACGTGAAGAATTAGATGCCGCTAATGAATTGAAAATCAAAGAATTGGAGAGCATTGCAAAGCTAACCGAAGCCGAAGCAAAAGAACAATTGTTAGATAGTGTTAGAGCAAAAGCTGAAAACGATGCGATGATTATCGTCAAAGATCGTGTGAACGCTGCAAAACTTGAAGCAAGCAAAGAAGCCAAAAAAATCGTTATTCAAACTATTCAGCGTATGTCAGCTGAATTTGTGATTGAAAATACAGTTTCTGTTTTCAACTTGGATTCGGACGATATGAAAGGTCAAATCATTGGTCGTGAAGGTCGTAACATTCGTGCATTAGAAGCTGCAACAGGTGCAGAATTTATTGTAGATGATACGCCAGAAGCAATCGTAATTTCGTCTTTTGACCCAATTCGTCGTGAAATCGCTCGTTTGTCTTTGAAAAAATTGGTAACAGACGGACGTATTCACCCAGCACGCATTGAGGAAGTTGTAGCAAAAACCCGTAAACAATTAGAAGAGCAAATAATCGAAATCGGTGAGCGTACTGTAATTGATTTGGATATACATGGATTGAATCCAACATTGGTTCGTTTTGTAGGTCGTATGCGTTTCCGTTCTTCTTACGGTCAAAACCTTTTGAAACACTCTATCGAAACCGCAGAACTTTGTGCTTTGATGGCTGCTGAATTGGGAATGTCACCTAAGCAAATCAAAATGGCAAAACGTGCAGGTTTATTGCACGATATTGGAAAAGTAGCAGAAGAAGAAACAGAATTGTCGCACGCTCTTTTGGGTATGCAATTGTGCGAAAAAGCAGGCGAACATCCAGTGATTATCAATGCTGTTGGTGCGCACCACGATGAAGTAGAAATGAATAACATCATTTCGCCAATCGTACAAGCGTGTGATGCGATTTCAGGCGCACGTCCAGGCGCACGTCGTGAGATTTTGGAAAGCTATATGAAACGTATTGGCGAGTTGGAAGACATTGCATTGAGCTACGAAGGTGTTCAAAAAGCGTATGCGATGCAAGCTGGTCGTGAGTTGCGTGTAATCGTAGAATCTGAAAAAGTTAGTGATGCTCACTCTGACGAGTTGAGCTTTATGATTGCAAATCGTATTCAAAACGAAATGCAATATCCTGGTCAAATCAAAGTAACGGTTATTAGAGAGCGTAGAGCAACAGCATTTGCAAGATAGATATAAAATGTAATAAATAAAAAAACGCTACAAGAGTGCAAACTTTTGTAGCGTTTTTATTTGTGAACACTAAAAGTGCATTTGGTTTTAGCCTTTTTATGTGGCGTTCAAAATTAATTAGTTGAGAAATATTTTAAAAGAACCAAATATTCAAATAAAACGAATATTTTATTCATTCTCTTATTTTTTTCAAAAAAATTCATTAATATTGCACACAAATAAGCATATACACAACAGATATTGGTTATTAGATATTAAAGATACTGCAAACGTTTGGTGTTCAATATTTTGCACAAATGTAAAATCCCAAAACCACTTCCCGACGTGCATATATGAAGATTTAGTCTATACGATTCTCTTTTTATAAAAATTTAAAAAACACAATTTAAAAAATGGAAGACAACTATCGTCACAAAGGTTTGCGACGAAAACTGATAGAAAATCTCAGGTCAAAAGGTATTGACAATGAAACTGTTTTGGCAGCGATGCTGGAATTGCCCCGCCATTTTTTTTTAGAAAAAGCATTTGAAGAATGGGCTTATGCAGACAAAGCCTTCCCGATTGGAAACGAACAAACCATTTCGCAGCCTTATACGGTGGCTTACCAAACACAATTGTTGGAGGTAAAAAAAGGAGATAAAGTCTTAGAAATTGGCACTGGCTCAGGTTATCAAGCAGCTGTTTTGTCGCTTTTGGGTGCAAAAGTATATAGCATAGAACGACAAGAAAATTTGTATTTGAAAGCAAAATTACGTTTGAATGACCTGAGATTACCACATATTCATACGTTTTTTGCAGACGGGAACGAAGGCTTGCCTACGTTTGCGCCATTTGATAAAATTCTTTTTACTGCTGGTGCTGAAAAATTTCCCAATACACTTTTCAAGCAATTAAAAACAAACGGTATAATGGTCATTCCGATGGGTGACGAACAAAGCCAGAAAATGTATCAAATCACCAAAGTCAGCGAAACTGAATTTGATGAAAAATGTTTTGACGAATTTGCTTTTGTGCCTTTTTTGAGTGGTGTAGTGAAGAAATAAAATTATACGATTAAAATAAATATAATAAAAAGATTGCATAATAAAATTTTGTACTATACTTTTGTAAAGTTTTTAATTTTATAGAAAAGTAGCTTCGCTTAGAATACTGTTAGTTGATGTAGGGAATAGTGGAATATTCAAAATCAGCCGACTCAGTAGTATATGTGATTGTGCTTGCGTTTTTACTATCCATTTAGTTATGGATATGGGAAAGCGTAAGCCTTCACTTGCTGTTGATTGGGTTTCCACTAACCTCCTACATTAGCATGGTGATGGCTTGCGCTTTTCTATTTTAAATTTTAACGTTAAATCAATTTTCTTTAAATTTTAAAAATTTTTCCAAAAATGAAAAGGTTAGTGGTAATCTTATCAGTACTGTCAGTACTAAGTTGGTCTTGCACCAAAACAGAAAATACAATAATCCAACCAATTGAAACAAAATCAACAGTTTCAAAAAAACAGGATTTTGTTTCAGTAAAAACTCCATTTGAAGTCAAAAATGGAATTTTAAAATTCAAAGACTTAAGAAATTTCTTAAATCTTATGGATGAATTATCAGACAATCCTACGCAACATTATTCAAGAGAAGCACTTGATAATTGGGAGAAAAGTCTCGGTTTTGTTTCATTGCGAAATAACTATCAGAAAAATTTAGACAATTATGAAGTTTTAGACAGCGAACAAAAACGTAGCGAGTTTGCTTCTAAATACAAAGATGTATTAAATTTCTCTCAAGACAAACTTCCTATGCCCAGAGTACAAGGCGTTTTGAGCTGGGTCTTAGATGAAAAAAATGCAGTTTACATTGGAGAAACTTTGAATCTATTCATTGATGACAAACAAATTGTTATTTTAGATGGAGACGAGACAAAAATCGAAAGAGCAAAAGAACTAAAGAAGAGCTATCCCGAAGCAAAAATTAACGTGCATCAGTTCATAGAGAAATTGGACGAGGAGAGAGATGCTTGTGTAAAATCGTCTTACAGAGAATGCAATGGTAGTGCTTTATTCGCTGGTGATTGGATTAGAGAAAAACGTGTGTTTGGAAATTGGCGAATTTACAAATATGTTGGTTATACGAGTACGTGGTCTGAGTATATCTATCCTCAATTTTCAGCTTACCTTAGGTCTGAACAAAGGCATAGATTATGGGGTTGGCAAAAAAATCATGGAGACAATGTTTCTTGGAGTGTTGGCTATGGAATTAATACTTTCAGTTCTTCATCTCCTTGGACATGGACAGGTCTTCCTCCTTTGGGTACAAATTTTCAGTATTTAGGCACTGCTGCACATGGTACTGGTTGGACTCAAAATAGTTGGGAAATTGGTTATGCTAAGAGCTTTGAAGTAGAACTTCCTATTTATTCAGGTAATTATAAATATGCTTATTTTGATTACAATTTTAATAACGTTAGTAATGCAACCTTAACAGGCTGTAATTGTTCAAATGATTGTGATTAAATACATTCAGCAAATATAGAACTTACCCTTACTCAATACTAAAAAAATAGCAATGGAAGTACTCAAATTATTTGAAGTACTTCCATTTTATTGTTAAAATACTATGAAAGTCATATTATATATCTTCCTTTTTTTCCTTTCTTTATCACCAATAGCATCACAAACCATTAACATTTCTGGATATATAAAATCTGCACAAAATGGCGAAAATTTAATAGGAACTACATTATATGACCCTATTAATAGCAAAGTAAAAGCAATTTCAAATGAGTATGGGTTTTTTTCATTTAAAACATTGGTGAATGAAAATTGTAAAATAAAAATATCTTATGTCGGTTATGAAGATAAAAATGTGGATTTCTTTTTTTTAAAAGATACTGTTATATCAATTGAATTGGCAGCAATAGGGTTGTCAGAGCTTGTAGTGGTTGCTAATAAAACAGATTATCAAAAGAAAGGAGTTGTTTCTTTTAGTGCGGAGGAGTTGAAAAAAATTCCAACAATTGGAGGCGAACCTGATTTATTGAGAAGCCTTCAACTGATGCCAGGTATTAGCAATTCGACAGAAAGCAACTCTAATATATTGGTTAGAGGAGGTACTCCTGACCAAAACCTAATTTTATTAGATGGCTCTCCTGTGTATAATGTATCACATCTTGGCGGTTTCATTTCTGTATTCAATAATGATGCTTTAAATAAAGTTGATGTATATAAAGGCGCATTTCCTGCAAGATTTGGTGGTAGATTGTCGTCTGTTTTGGATATTCAAATGAAAGAAGGCAATAAAAAGAAATTTTCAGGAGCATATTCGTTGGGTTTGATTAATTCTAAAATTTTGTTAGAAGGACCGATAAAAAAAGATACTTCAAGTTATATGTTCACAGCTCGTAGTTCCTATTTGGGCTTGATAAACGCATTTAAAAACAAAGCTAAAGCAGAAACCTATTTAGATTACTGGCTCTATGATATTAATGCAAAAGTTAATAGTAAATTTTATAAAGGTAATATTTTCACCTCTTTGTACATGGGAAAAGATATAGGTACAAGCCTTAGCAAGAGTACAAATAGGTCAAATAATGTCGTTACATCAAGTTTTGATAGCAATTCAAGCATTGATTGGGGGAATATTACTTGGAGTTCAAGGTACTCACAAATTATTAAAAATAATATTTTCATGAAATCTTTGGTAGGTTATACGCAGTATAATTATAACTTTAATAGTGTTGAAAGTAGTAATGTTTTTAAGTTAGTTGATACTTTAAAAACACAAATAAGTGAGAATAATCATTATAGTTTGTCGGACAAATTTTTTAAAATAGAATTTGACCATAACAAAAGCGAAAATCATTTTTTGCGTTATGGTGGTCAATTTATTTTACACAGATTTCTACCGAACTCAGTTTTTGATTCTCTTAATACAGGTATATCTTTAATAAAATCTAATGAATTAGCTGTATTTTTTGAAGATGATTGGAATATTTTTAGAAATTTAAATCTAAACTCTGGCATTAGAATAAGTAATTATTACGTCAATCAAAAATCATTTCTATCTATTGAACCTCGCTTTGCATTAAGTTTTAATACAAGTCAAAACCATACGCTAAAAGCTTCTTACAGCTATATGCAGCAAAATATTCACTTGCTAACAAGTGGCGGTTTTGGGTTTCCGAATGATTTTTGGCTTCCTGCAACAAATATTGCACAACCCGAATATAGTAACCTTTATACGATAGGAAGTTATGCGACTGTAAATAATAAAATCTCGCTCTCAATAGAAGCGTTCTATAAAAGAATTAATAATCTTATTGATTACAAAGCGAATGTGAGTAGTGTTTTAGATGTTAAGAATTGGGAAAAAAGTATTTTTACAGGTGGGAAAGGCACTATTTGGGGAATTGAATTTTTTTTAGAGAAAAAATCAGGCAAAGTGACAGGTTTTGCAGGTTATACTTTTTCTCAAAACAATAGACAATTTAAAGAAATTAACCAAAATAAAAAATACTTCTTTGACTATCATAGACCACATGATTTTGAAGTTTTTGTTCACTATCAAATCAATAAAAAGTGGGACATTAATGCAACTTGGGTGTATCAATCAGGACGAAGAATAAGTGTCCCTATTGGTTTATTACCTCTACCTGAAAAGAAAACAACTGAACTTATTTTTGGAGATAAGAACAATGCTACATTTCCCAATTATCAAAGATTAGATATTGGTGTTAATAAAGAAACAAAAACATCAAAAGGAAATACCAAGATTTGGAGTTTTTCTATATACAATACTTATAATTATCCAAATACTACTTTTTTGAGAGTTAATTCATCGGCAGTAATTGATGCACAAGGGAATTACTTGTATCAAAATAGGAGTATTAAAAATGTTACACTTTTTGGATTAATTCCTTCTTTTAACTATACTTACAAATTTTAAATTTATGTATAAATATATTAAAATTTTATTTATTCTTACTTTAATAGGCTGCGAAAATAGTAAGGAAATCAAATATGATTTGCCTTTTCAAGGTACTAAAAATGTTTTTTACGGCTTTTTGGTCAATGGAGGAAAATCAAGAATTGAAGTCTTACAAACGACACCCGTTCTCGATGAGAACCCAAAGTTTAACAATGAAAAAGTAGAAAGTATTTTTTTAGTAAAAGAAAATAAAATAATTGATACTTTTACAAAAATGAATAATTTATTTTTTTATGATAAAATTTTGCTTTCTGATGAAAAATACTTAATTAAAGTACAATCAAAAGAGGGCATTTTCAATTCAGATTTAGTTCAAATTCCTCCAAAAACACTTATCAAAAAATGTGATTTTAGTTTCAATAAAGATACTTCTATTTTAAAATTAAAATTGGCATTTGAAGACAACCCTTTCACAAAAGACTATTACATTTTTAATTTAAAAAAATATATAAAAGGAAAGATTATACAGGAGTTATTTCAGTCTGATAATCAATTATTTTCTTTTCATAATATAACAAAAGATGAAAATTTAGTTAACAGTATTTATTCAGACGATGTTGTAGCAAAAATACCTATATTTGATAATGGAAAATATATGGGTTTGAAAAAGATAGATTCTCTCAAAATCGAGCTATTACACATTTCTGACGAATACTATCGTTTCCAACAATCCGTAAATAGCAATAGCGTTGAAGTTGGTAATATTGGTGCTTATTCTAATCCTACTTGGACGAATATTTCTAATGCTTATGGTGTTATAGGAGGTGTTTCGATAACAGAATATGTTATAAAATTAAAATAATTATTACCTGTTTTACAGCAAAGTCAAAAATGCAACACCAATACCTAAGGCAATGACAATCAGCTTTTTATACGCAATTTTATGGCTTTGAGAGCTGTCCGCTTCAAATAAAATGGTTGTGGCAATATGCAGAAATGTTCCAATCACAAGTGCCATCAAAATCTGACTCACCTCTCGTGTCGGAGCAATCAACTGATAAGTCAATGCTCCAAGCGTGGACATTGACGCATACAAAACCAAGCAAAGCACAACTACATTTTTGCGAAATCCAGAACTCAACAAAAGAGAAACCAAAGCAAATGACGCAGGCATCTCGTGTAGAATAATACCCCACAACAAATGATGATGATTGTGTCCATCAACTTCTACATTCAAAGGCATTCCTTCCACAAAAGAGTGTACACTCAGTCCAATCATAACTTGCCAAACAAACGACATATTCGGATGATGCGGCACGTGAATATGACCGTGTTCTATGCCTTTTGAGAGTTGGTCTAACGCCAATTGTCCTAAAAAACCTACCAATAGCCACATTCCAAGCTGATGCGTACCGTCGTGAAAAGTTTCTGGAATCAGGTGCAAAGCCGTGATTCCAATGATGTAAGCACCTGAAAATGAAAGAATTAACTGTAAATACTGTTGTGTATTTTGTTTAAAATAAAAAGCAATACCTCCTCCTGTGAGTAAGGAGGAGATAAGAAGACAATAATGAAAAAAACTCATATTACATTAATCCAAAAATCTTAGCGTATTTCATCATTTCACCAGGATTGGTGATTTTTAATTTGCCTGTCATCATTGCCATCATTGGATTTACTTCTTTTGTCAAAAGCCCAATTAAGGTTTCTTGGCTTGCTTTTACACCGCAAGAAGGCGTGCCTTCTAAGCCATTTTTTACCTCTAATTTGCCGTCTTGCAAACTCAAAGTATATTGACCAGCGTCGCCAATGTCAAAGTGAAAAACAGAGTTCATGCCTTCCAATGCGGCAGGATTTACTTTTGATGGTAATGATTCGAAAAATTCTTGTGCTGTCATTAAAAATTAAAAAAGTTTAAAATTATAAAATTGGGTATATAGCAAATTCACATCGAACTACAAAAATTTTGTTCCTATGTAAGTTTTTTGTAATTCGAGAGTCGATAGTCGAAAAAAGTAGTCTTTATTTTCGACTATCGACTATCGAAACTACGAAGAATTTAATAAAAATCCTAAATCTATTGAAATAGACTGTAAATTTGTTATACACCTATAAATTTAGTTTTACTTTGCTTCTTCTTGTAACGCCTCCCAATACTCCACGGCACGTCTTGTATGAGGAATACAAATAGAACCGCCGACGAGATTTGCTACAGCGTATATTTCAAAAAGCTCTTCTGTCGTAACGCCCAAATCAAAACATTTTCCAAGGTGATAGCGGATACAATCGTCACATCGAAGTACCATTGAAGATACCAAACCCAACATTTCTTTGGTTTTCGTATCTAATGCTCCATCTTTGTATGTTTGACCGTCCAAACTCCAAAAACGATTGATTACTTTATTGTCTTGCGCTAAGATTTTTTCATTCATCTTAGCACGATAATCGTTAAATTCTTGTATTGCTGACATTTTTTTATTGTAAAAAGGTAAAAATTATTCATTTGATTCAAAAAGGCGTTTCAAAATACCTTTTTCTTCCAATTTTTCTTTAAGTTCTTCTATGGAACTCAATTCAATATTGAGTGCATCAACAGAGATAAAAATTTCTCGCACCGCAGCTGACATAGATAAAATCAGCATAATTAAACTGATAAAAAATAGTAATTCTCCTGTTGCTTGATAACGCATATACATTGCCACAATTGAAAAAACGCTAATTATCAACGCTACAATACCCAAAAGTTGCATATTGCGAATCAGCTCTATTCTACGTCGAAGACTATGAATTTGTTTTAATAAATCCTCATCATGAGTTTCCAAAAACTTATCTTTCAAACTTCTTACCAAATTGGCGATGCTCAAAAAACGATTGGTATAACCAATATAAAGCAAAGAAACCGTTGAAAAAAGTAACGCTGGCGTTGTAACGCTAATATCTACAAACATTGTTATTGGGTTTTGTCAATTAATTAAGTCGCTACAATTCAAACAATATTTTAGGGCAAACGGTTCAAATTTCTTTAATGTTATCTATCAAGTTCCACAATTCCATCTCTACTTATCAACAATAATGTTGATAAGTAGAGATGTTCTCGTTTTTTAGTAACTTATTTACCACTTTTGCAATTTTTACCACGGAGAAACGGAGAACACAGAGTGTGACAAAAAAATTAGCCGAAGGCTAATTTTTTGCCTCCGTGACCTCCGTTTCTCCGTGGTAAAAATAAAAAATCTTTGATTTTTTTAGACGCTAAACAGTTCCGTTTTGTAACTCAATTCATCTTTACAGTACAATTTCATCGCCCAAAGAAGGCATTGAAATTGCTGTTTTATCAAAACCATTTTCTTCCAAATAAACCTTGAATTGTGCTTGCGTATCAGGTTCTCCATGTACCAAAAATAATTTTTTCAAGCTGTTTTGTTGATTTTTTATGAAATTCAACATTTCTAAGCGGTCTGCATGGGCAGAAAATGAATCCATCACTTCGATTTGTGCATTTACTTGTTTTTTTTCTCCAAAAAGGTACAATTCGTTTGCACCATTGCGGAGCTGTCCGCCAGGCGTTTGCGGTGAACAATAACCTACGATAAGTACAGTTGTTGATTCTTTTTCGATATTATTTGCCAAATGATGCTTGATTCGACCAGTATTCATCATACCTGACGACGCAATAATAATACATGGCTCGTCGCTTTCATTCAACGCTTTTGATTGTTCCACATCATTGATATAAATCAAAGCATTAAAACCAAAGGGATTCGCATCTTTGAGCATATAATCATGCAAATCACTATCAAAACATTCTGTATGTTGCTTAAAAATTTCGGTCACATTGACAGAAAGCGGACTATCTACATAAACAGGAACTCTTGGCAACAAATCATGCGAAGCCAATTTGTCCAACATATACACAATCTCTTGCGTACGACCTACACTGAACGCAGGAATCAATATTTTTCCCTTTTTCTCTCTACAAGTATGGTAAATGATTCGGGCAAAATGTTCCAGTTCATTTGGAGCAGATTCATGTTCTTTATCGCCATACGTAGATTCGCAAATCAGATAATCCAATTCTGGCATTGGTGCAGGATCTTTCAAAATAGGGCGATTCGGGCGACCAATATCACCGCTGAATCCCAAACGAGTTATTTTTCCGTTTTCACGAATTATCAAAGTAATACTTGCGCTACCAAGCATGTGTCCTGTATCTCGAAACATTACTTCTACATCGGGATGAATATTAAAGTATCTTTCAAAAGGCATGGCACTGAAATTTTTCATGGCTTCTTTAGCATCGTCTAAGTTGTAAAGAGGTACTTTTTCCTCTCTATTTTGCCAATTGTTTTGTTGTTTTCGACGGTTAAAATTCTTAGATTCGCTTTCTTGAATCGCAGCACTGTCCAATAACATAAGCGAACAAAGGTCACGAGTGGCGTGTGTGCTATAAACCAAGCCTTGGAAACCATCTTTGTAAAGTTTGGGAATCCGTCCTGTATGGTCAATGTGTGCATGAGAGAGAATCATGCAATCCAACGACGAAGGGTCAAAAAGCCATGTTTCATTAAAATTTTTCCATGCTTCACTGTCGCCTTGGTAAAGACCACAATCAAGCAAAAAAGAAAAACCATTGTCCAAAGTGATTAAGTGCGCTGAACCAGTGACTTCGCCTGCTGCACCACAAAATTTTATTTTCATAGATATGTTGATATTTTTTTCAAGAAAGCAAAAGTAGTTATTTTTATTTAGATGAAATTTTTTATCTTTGTTTTTTTATGAAAATAAAGATATTTATGAGAGAAATAAGAAACAAACACAACCTTGACTATTGTTTGAATTGCGAAAAATCTTTGTCAAAAGAAGCTAATTTTTGTACGCATTGTGGACAAAAGAGAATTACAGGTCGTATTTCTTTTTGGGAAATTGTCAAAGACTTATTTGATGCAACATTCAGCTTAGATGCTCGATTATTGCGCACTATTATTGCCCTTTTTATACCAGGGAAATTAACTGTTGAGTATTTTTCGGGACATCACGTACCTTATTGGCAACCTTTACGCTTGTTTTTATTTTTGGCAGTTGTTCAAATTACTGCAATAGGATTGAGTATTTCTGATGTAAATGAACAAATTTCTAAGAGTAACGATGCGCTAAAAACCGAAATTTCAAGTTATATGACCATCAAGCATTTGGACAGTTTGAAACCTTTGGTGGCTCGGCAATTCAACAATAAAAAAACAGCAACAGCTGTAATTGATACCTTGCTACACGCTTACTATTCTCCTTCTATTTTGGCTAAAAAAAATACAATCAATAAGGATAGTTTAAGGCTATTGATTGTAGAAAAATTAGCAAAAGACAGTATTGAATTGGACGAAGGTGAGATAGACGATGCCGTGGAAAAAGCAATTGATGCAAAGAACAATGGTGTTGTGTCTGCATTGATTAAGACAAATAGCATGGATAGCATGGCGTTGCCTGTCGTTAATATCGGGTACAGCGATGGGAAAGAAAAGCCCTTGGTGCTGCACAAAAAAGATTTTTACAATCTTTCAGCAGATGAATTGATAAAAAAATATAAAGTTGAAGGTTTTAAAAAGCAATTGATGTTTAAGCAACTCGTCAAAACAATGAAAGATGGAAAAAGTGGTATGGATTACTTTATGGGAAAATTGTCTTGGATGCTTATTTTACTGATGCCATTTTTGGCTATATTATTAGAGTTGATGAATCGCAAATTCTTTTATGTAGAACATTTAATATTCAGTTTCCACTGTCATTCGATGGTTTTTTTGGTCACTTCGATGGTAACATTTGCCAGTATTTTTCTAAAAAGCACTATTTTTGCGAGTATTTCAGGAAGTATGGTTTTTCTGTTTTTGATGGCATATTTTTATTTTGCGCTAAAAAGTGTTTATCAACAAAATTGGTTAAAAACATTCTTGAAATTTAGTTTTTTAAGTATTTCTTACGCTTTTCTGATTTGTATTTTCTTTGTATTAACAATAGTGGTGAGTTTTATCTTTTTTTAACCTTGCTTTCTTGAGTATGGAACTGCTTTTTCTCCATACATTTATGGCGTGAGTTCCGTGGGCAACAATCAGCAATCCAAAACCTAAAATCAAGCTGATATTTCTAAGTACAGCTGTTTCATTGTCAAAATCAGGGAAAAAAGATTTGATAACCAGTAAATGAACCGCAATTATTAAAGCATTCAGTAAAAAAGATGCAATAGCAAAACCTCTAATGGGCTGAATGTAAGTAGGGGAGTCAAACCATAGGCATTTTTGCAGAATTTTAATATATTTCGTGTCAAAAGGATTAATTTTAATCAATTCGGAAAGGACACGTACTGCTTTTTTGAAATCCATAAGGTGATAATAAGAAGTAGCTTTTTGCAAAAGCATTTTTTCCAAAATATCATCTTCTCTAAAAAAAGGAACATTGTGTTCAAAGGAAGTTTCAATGACAGCATCAGCCATCAACAAATGTTTTTGGTATTCTTCGCTATAAAAAAGCGCATTGGTATAAGTCACTAAAAAGTCAAAGTATTCTTCAAACTCTAAACGGCTTATTTCATCTTCATTGTTCTCATAAAAATGCACTACCGCTCGATAAGCATTTTCATCAAATGACTTAAAACGACGGTAAATCGGAGAATAATAAATGGACGAGTGCTGATTCATAACAAAATAGGACGAAATCGACTAATATAGCCTAAATAATTAAGTTTTTGCTACAATTTAAATCTATAAAACCATTTAAACAAATTTTTTTCATAAAAGTTACAAAAAAAGTTTGATTTATAAAAAAAACAATTGTACCTTTGCACCGCTTTTGGAAGATAAAGGAATACTTTATCCACAAAGGTATAAATGGCGCGGTAGCTCAGCTGGTTAGAGCGTGCGATTCATAATCGCAAGGTCGGCGGTTCAAGCCCGCCTCGCGCTACAAATATAAACGCCTGATTATCAGTAGATAGTCAGGCGTTTTTTTTAGTTTGATTTATTACGACTGTAATAAAAAATGCTCAATGTCTTTTTATGTTTTGCAAAAAACAAAAATTAAACACTAACCTTATTTTCTTTTTTCCAAGTCGCTGTAATTTTAAATTCAGCACCGATGCTTGTACTACAAATAGTAAAAAGTCCAGCTTCGCCTTCGGCTTTTAGGCTAAACTCGACCGCAACTTCGTCAGGTTTGGCTTCGTCGAGTACGTTTTTCAGAGCAATAAGCGTTGGCTTGATAACTTGTAGAGCTTCTTCAAAGCGAGTAGCAACTTTTTTTGTTACTGTTGCGGTGTCTGTACCACGAGTGATAACTTTCTCTTCTCCTTTGATTAGGATTTTCTGCCCATCGGCATATTCATAAATAATGTTTGGCATATTTTTTAGTTTTTTATTTTACCAATATAATTTTTTTCCATTGTACCACACTTCAATAACATCAGCATAATCAGGATTTTCTACTAATAATGTTGTCATTGCATCATTAAAAGCATCTTCATAGGTCATTCCTTCACTTAATCCTAAATAAAGACCTTTGGCGAAGCTAATAGCTGCGTCATCTCCGATTGCATCATTATTTCCAATTACGATTATTTCATATTTTGAAATTAATTCTGCTTGCATTGCAGAAAAACAATTATTTAGTAGCACTAATTGAGTAAATCCTTTTAGTGGTTTGAATAATCTATTTATTGCTGCGTCATTCAAAAGTACGCCGACGTTTTGATCACTCGATAAAATAATTCCCTCTTGCTCGCCATGTCCTGAAAAGTGAATAATAGTTGGTTTTTGTTTGAATGATCTTTGTAAATCAGTGATTCTCGCTTCAAGTTGAGGTTGCAAAAAATAAAGACTTTCTCTTTTACTTCCTTTTAGTAATTCATCATTTATTGTTCGATGCTCATTACCAACCTTAAGCTTTGCGGTATCATCGGGATTTGCGGAAGCAAAAAGAATGGATTTTGATGTAGTGTTATTCATCATATCTTCCAAATTCTTTTTTTCTGCTGATATTTTTACCTCTATCATAGGCTTATAATTTTCTACCATAGGCTCGTCCGAGTAATTACTTCCTCCTCTGTTCAGACCTTCTTTCTCAAACAAAAAGCCAAACTTTCCTTTATCTTGAATGATTCCACCGCCAACTTTGGGAATATCATTATGAATTTCTAATGTGTCTAAACCTTTACAAATTGCCCATTCTTTGCCACCATTGCAGGAGAGGTGAACTTCTGCTTTTTTACTCAGTTCAATAAATTTTTCATACACTTCTTTGGCAATGTGATTGGCTTCGAGATTGACGGAGGTATAAACTTCGATTTCACGCGTTTCAACATTGCACTCAATCAAACAGCCTTCTTTGGATTTATCTTTGATAAAATAAATTGCGTTCAGATATACGGTATCTGTTGCATAAGGGCCATATTTGCTCAATACATTGACCATGATATTCTCAGGTATAAACCTTGGAAATTTCAAGGTAAAACGCAATTCTTTTTCCGTTTTATGCCCTCGAAAAGATGTCAACGCATTGCCTGATGTTGGCAACAAAGGAAGATATTGAGGTGCAATATAAGTGATTTCTGCTTGGCTTTGCTTTTGATAAATCAAGTCAAAATCAAGTAATAATGGTAATAAAACCTCCCATTGTTCGCTTCCCAATTTTCCAACGGCATACGCTGCTGTAAAAACGCCTTCTTCATCTTTAAGGTGTTCATTTTCTTCAATGAGTTTATACACCTGTGCGATTAAGTCATCAGGATTGATAAAAATACGCTCTTTGAGTTCGGCTTTATCAAAGTAATGAATAACACCCGCTGTGTTTTTCAAGTATTTGAGCAAGCTATCAAAGTCTTTTTCTTCGATTTTTTTCTTTATTGCAACGCCTTGTAACCAAGTTCTTGTAATTTCATTTTTGTTATTGGGTGCTTGACGTTCCGTTTCAATGGCTTCAATAATAGCGTTGTAACTATTGGGAATACTTGCGCCTAAAAGCGAATTGACCATTGCAGTAACTTCACTCCTCAGATTTTGGAGTTGTCGCTCCGAGCCTTTTGCATCAAAATCAAGTGGATTAATGCCGAGTGCATAGTCTGATTTTAGATTTTCGTAAGGAAAAAGCTCCCTTACCTCATCACAATGCGTTTTTACAACCAACAAAGGGCTTGCTTTGCTGTGCATTCGAATATTATCCAACCAATAGCTATGTGGTCTAAATTTATCTTCAAGAAGTTTGGGTGCTTTTATTTTATCTTTTTCCCAATTATTTTTAGCAATCGCTTCTGCTGTCCAAGCATATACATAAGCGGATTCTTCGGTCATAAAAAACTGATGCGTAGCATAATACACTTCTTGACCGCCAAAATCCCAAATTTTCAACTCTAATTCATCTGTTTTTACATTCGGCAAATGCTGTTTATTTATGGTAGTAAGTACAATACCATGTGTATATTTTTGCCCATCTTTGCAAGGTAAGTCCTGCAAGCGATTAACCAAGCAAGTTTTGCCAACACGTCCATTGCCAACCACAATCAGTTTTACACGATGATTGATGCTTGTACCCGAAGCCGAAGCAGCACGAAGTAACCCTATGATTTCTGCGGCATTACCACTTGCCTCTCCATCTCTTTGTTTTTCTGTATAATCTTTTAGGGGATTGCCTTTTACATATAGTGTTTCTAAATTATTATAGCTCAATATTGGCAAAACTTCCAATTGATTTCCTCTCAAATCCAAGATATTTAGCGCAGGTAAGCCACCAAACTGTAGCGTCTCCAAATTATTGTAGCGCAAATACAGATAGGCTACATTGGAAAAACCACTACCCAAATTAAAATTACGCAACTGATTGTTGCTCGCTTCTATGAACTGTAAGGCAGGGCAAGTACCACTTTCGATATGAAGTGTTTGCAATTGACCTTGTTCCTTATTATCGTCTTTTTTTTCTTGAAAGCCTTGTTTTTCAATGTACAACTGCTTCAATTTCAAGCACTTGTACTGAATCGAAAAGTGTTGAAAAGCGCAATTATTCAAGTACAACAACTCTAAATGCGGTAGCGGAGCTGCTATTTTGACCTCGCTCAGATTGGAATTATAGCTCAAATACAAAAACTCCAAATCGCTTGCTGATTCGTCTAATACAAGGCTTGTGAGCCTATCATTCCCCGTTAAGTTGAGGGCTATGATTTTTCCATTTGCTTCGGCATAGCTATTCTTATACCGCTTGACATCAGCAGCAGAAAGCATTGGTTTTAAATTCGTTTTGAGTTGCGCTAAGGTCATTGAAATAGATTTTTGCTTATTGCTGTAATAGAATATCCTTTTTATAAATCATTGATAATCAAATTTTTGAATGTTTTGGTTCTTTTAAAATTTTTGTAGAAAGCCCGAATGGGCTTAAACTTGAATAGCCCTGTGCGAAGCTCAGGGAAGAAAAAGAATACGTTTAGCAACTACGAAGTAGTTGAACTTGAAAACGCAACGCATTGATGTTCAACCACGAAGTGGTTGTTAAACGCTACTTTATAGTTACCCCGAGCTTCGCACGGGGCTATTCAAGTTTAACGCTTTCAGCGTTATGCGATATGCGGCACAAAAATTTTAGAAGAACCAATAATCTTGTTTGCATATTTCTCTTTTTTTTTTAAAAAAAATTTTGGGCTTCGCCCATCACAACCAACCCATCGTGCTTTTGCTTTTGGGCTTACTTATTGCCTACTCCGTACGGCAATCGTAGCCCAACGCAAAGCACT
>JAYWHK010000194.1:0-23957 GCA_043777755.1 Saprospiraceae bacterium | reverse complement strand
AAATTATGTACTGGCAAATTAAGAAGGATTTAGCACACGAATTATCGCAGATAAAATCAATAAATTGATTTCACTCACGGATTTTCACGGATTCCCTTTGTGAGGAATCCGTGAAAATCCGTGAGTGATGCGAAGCATCATCTGCGTAAGTTCGTGTGCTAAATTAATCTTTATTGGAGCAACAAGTTAGCTGTATTTAAGATGTTTTTAGCCATAATCCACCATCATTCAATATTTTACAGTAAGCAAAATATTGAAAATCAATCACTTACAATATCTTAAATATCCAATATCCTAATATCTAACTATCAACCCATTTGCATCAGTAAAATCGCTGTAACAGCCATGGCTATGCCCGCAATTTTGAAAATGCTTAGTTTTTCTTTGAAAAAAAGCCAAGCGGCAAGCGTACTTGCTACAATAATACCAACATTGGTCATGGTAAAAACAACGGAGCCATCTATATCCTGTCCAATAGATTTTAATAAAAAATAAATAGAAGCAAAATTTGGAACACCAAGCGCAATGCCAGCAACGATGTTTTTTGCATCAAAAGTCATCTTTTTAGCAATTAAATTATAAATAAAATAGAGCGTTCCGATACAGCCCGCTGTTCCGAAAAGCGATGCGATAAAACCAATATCAGCACTGTCTGTCCCCGTACTTTTTTGCAAATAAAGCAACAAAATATCAATAACAGCACTCAATAAAAGTGATGCTATGGGAAACATCAGCCAATCTGTCAAAGTAGGTTTTTCTTTTTCTGTATCTTCTTGATTGTCAGCTGAATAACTTGTCATAAATATAGCTGCGACAGAAAGTAAAATGCCTAAAACCTTGTTCCAAGTAATGCTTTCTTGGTAATAAATGACTGAAAAAATAACCACAAAAAGCAATGTCATTTTTTGCATAATTGAACCCAATGCAACACCGAATTTTCGGACTGTTCCACCAACGGCATTGAAACCCGTAATGAATGTAAAGCCCAAAATAATCGCAAAAGGAAACCAATTTTTACTGGTCAAATCACTTGGAATTGGAAATTCTCCAAGCGTTACCCAAGCACTCGCCACACAAGTGTAATAGTTGAATAGTATCGCTTGAAACGTATTGATGTTGTATTTTTCAAACAGGCGAAATAGTAAAACTAAAATCGTAGAGCAAAAGATAGAAAGAAGAATAAATAGCATAGATATGTTAGATTGAATAGTAAGTCATCACAAACGGCATGACAAAAGTACGGGTTTTATTTTTATTTTTTCAAAAAATAAAAATAAAACCCGTCACGTAGAGAAAAGGCACGCCTTTTCTCGTGTTTAGCAAGTTCTCGTAGTTCGAGAAAAGGCGTACCTTTTCTCTACATGCGCCAACAGCAAAAATAAAAGCGATAATTCCGTTATATTTTTATTGCTTTTTTAAATATTCTACTGGTTTTATTTTCAATAAGGACAATATAAGTACCTGATTGTAAGTGATGTATGTCAATACTATTTTTGTCGTTACCAATATTTTTTTCCGATAATTGCAAAACACCATCAATGCTAAAAAGGCGAACAGCATAAGTTTCACTTGATTTTTTTAGGTCAAAATAAAGTATATCATTGGCAGGATTTGGGTAAATAGTCACTTCCTGATGCTGATTTTGAGAATCATTTACGGCAACTGGGTTTTTGCTTATTTCCCGAAGACATACTTCATAATTGCCTTCAATATCTTTTTTTCCGTCCCAAATTCTAATAAAAATTTGACCATTTTTGTCCGTAAATAAAGTGTCTGAGCCACAGATTGAGCCGAGCGGTACATATTTATTATTTTCAAATACAAAAGCCTCTGCAATCGGATTGCTATTTGATGGTGTACTGACAAACTGAAACCAGAAACCTTTGCTTTCATTGCTCAAATTGGTTTTAAACCACACATCGGAAGGTTTTATATTGTCCATGCCTTTGCAATAATAAGGTGAAAACTTCCAGTAGGGGTCGTAAGTACTCGAAACCGTAGAGGCAATCACTGTTTTCGGACAAGCCAACGGGTTTGGATTTTTTTGAGCAGGTATTTCTTCTGCAAATTCAGGCGTATCATTGGTAGGTGTTTTGGTAATGCACACTTTAAACTTACATTTAGTGTATGAATTATAGCTTTTTCCATAAAAACGGAGGTAGTATTTTTTACCTACTTGAAAGTTAAAAGCATTATTTTTGTCAGTTGGATTGTCTATGCAATGTATAGGTTTATTGTTTGCCTTAGTACAGTCATTTTCAAGGATTTCATAAGATAAATCCGTAGTTTGACCTTGATAAAAGACCAAATCGCTTACTTTTATGAGTTGTCTTTCATTTTTTGCTACAAAAGAAAACCAAATATCATTGTTAAAACCGTATTGATTACAAGACATTATATTTTTATCTGTTGCTGCTTTGGCGTTAAAATTATCAGCATCTACGATTTGGGAACATTGTCCATCGTTGCTTGGCGTGATGTCAATAGCATTTTTACAATCGTCATTTTTTGGAAAAGGATTATTTGTTGTGATGCCTACTTTGAATGTAGCATTTTTATCGCCATCAGAAATCACACGTAAATAGTATTTTTTGCCTAAATCAAAACCTCCAAAAGGTGTTCCGCTGATAGAGCAATAAACGATTTGTTTGCTGTTGCAACGTACTCCTTCCCAAATTTCATAAGATTTTATGCTTTTTTGAGCGTCTTCAAATTGAATTTCATGTTGAGGCGCAAGTGCGTCAAAAGCATACCAAAGACTTTTACCTGTTGGGTTTTGTGCTTCGCAAGGTGTATTCAACGTTTCAATTTTTGCTTTTGAAAAATCACCAATCAAGGTTTTTATCAAGTCTGAGTTGTTGTTGATTTCTAAAATTTTAGAAAAATCGCAGGTGTTATTTGCGGTGTCTATTGGTGTTGTAATAGCCAATTCATAGCTCGCTTTTGTCTTTTGTTGATGTTCCAAGGTAATAAAATACTTATCGCCAACAACAAGGTTGTTCATTACTTTTTTGTTTTCAATCAAAATAGTTTGCCAGCTGACCAAAGGACACTGATAAGGGTATAAAAAGGCTTCGTGTATCTCATTTTCTTTATTGATTTGTGTATAATTTTTTTCAATAAAAATATGCGTTGGGTTGGTAGCAGTGAAATAATACCAAGATTTTCTGATTTCTGGAAACCAATGAGGAATCTCCAAAGTTGTATTGGATTTTAACGTATTTAGTACTTCTCTTGTTGGATTTGTAGGAATTTGAAGTGCATTTTGACATTCCATGTTACTATCATTTTTCTGCGAATCAGTTCCCAAACAAACTTCAAAAGATATGATGTCATTAGGATTGAAATTAGCAACCTTAACGTAATAAGTTGTTCCGATTGTGAGGTTATCTAATCTATGCTCTTTGAAGTCGCTAATTGGCAAACCTACTCCGCCTGGCGGATAAATAGTGTAGATTGCTTCGTATGTTGGCCCACCTCCATACACATAAAATATAGATTGCGATAATACAATATCAATGGGTGGTATTGTATGTTTTACGTTGTGAAAAGAAATTTTATGTGTGGTAGCAGTTGCTTTGAATTTGTACCATAAGTCAGGTTGTGAGTAAGGGCTTGCATTCAGTGTCGTACCCCAACCTAATTTTGAACAAGAATTACTTGGATTTACGCTTAACGTTTGTGGTTTTGTAAAATAATCATTGTCAGCCGCAGAAGGCGGTGTCGTAATAGCAATTGAAAAAGGATCATTTTTGCCATTTCCAAGAAACTGTACGTAATATTTTTTTCCAATAGTAAGGTTAAAGTCGGTGCTTTCATCTTTATCATTGCCAACAAGAAGGCAAGCTACCCATTTTAGATTGTTGGCTGTACCTTCAAAAATCCCTACACGTGTGCCTGTAAATGGTGTACTGTCTGAAACTTCAAAATGGTGTCTGTCACTTGTTGCAACAAAAGTGTACCAAACATCAAAGTTTGGGTCTTGACAACTGCCTTGAAAAAAAGTACTTGAAGCATTGAGCGAATTACCAGTCGTTTTTACACTTGCAACTGTCGTTGGATTTACGGTTAGTGGAATAGCATTTTGAGGAAAATCGTTTGGAGGAGGGTCAAATCCTGCTGCCATACCAATAGTGAAGGTAAAATCCAATTTACTTGGAATACTATTCACTACTCTCATATAATAGGTAGTGTTCGGAACAAAAAAGTTTAACTCATTCTGACCCGTCCCAGATGCTGCATAAATCATACAATAAACAGGAACTGCATCATTGCAATCCTTATAAAACTCAATCGTTAGTGCATCTTCTGTTGCTTTTGGAACTACATTTTGAAGGCAAATATAATACAAATTCGTTTTTGCCGTAAATTTATACCAAACATCTTGTATGGGATTTTGCCCTACACAATCATTTTTACTGGTAGAATTGGTAGCATTTTTAAGTGTTCCTGCAAATAATACACATATACCATTTTTACCAATAACGAGTGATTTTGCACTGCTACATTCGTCATTGCTTGGAGCTTGTGCTTGTGTTTTTGTAGCAAAAAGACAGAAAAAAGATAAAAAAAAGGCTGATAATAAATTATTCATAAAGTTGAAATTTATTAAAATTAGAGCAATTTTGAAGCCAAAAACCATATACCTAGAGAAAAGGTACGTCTTTTCTCGCATTTAGCAAGTTCTCGTAGTTCGAGAAAAGGCGTGCCTTTTCTCTACGTTTGTTGTAGTATTCCGTATAGAAAAGACACGTCTTTTCTCATATTTAACAAGTTTTCGTAGTTCGAGAAAAGGCGTGCCTTTTCTCTACGTTTGTTGTAGGATTTCGTAGAGAAAAGGCCCGTCTTTTCTCGTGTTTAGCAAGTTCTCGTAGTGCGAGAAAAAGCGTGCCTTTTTTCTACGTTTTACCCTTTCAGACTTGCCAATTCTCCATTTTTTGCAAACATTTTATCCACTTTTTTTGCCACATCAGGGTCTGGAATTAAGGCTGGTGCGTGCCAAGGTTTGATGCGGGCATCAATAATCAAGCAATCACGGCAGCCCCAATGTTTGAATTTTTGGAAACTTTGTGTACCATAAGTATCGTGCGAAGGATTTGCCCTTGTAAAAGTCGCCCAAAGGAAATTATTAAAATTTTGACTTAAAAAATCAGCATCGTCACAAATAATTACCATTGGAATTTGTGCCATATCGTAACTACTCAGTGCCACAGCCAATTGATTTCCATTGGCATAACCCCAAACATCGCTTGTAAATTCTGCGCCTTCAATGGCTAAAATGCCTTTTTGAACAAATTTTGGATTTTTAAAACCATAAGGCAAATTTAAATCTTTTGGCAAATCTGCGCTCAAATCTCGTTTTTTGTCGCCACAACAAGCCACCACAACTTTTGAACCTTCATTCCAACCTGTTCCCGAATAATCGAGCGTGTCAATGGTTGTTTTGGTTTGAAAATGCAAATCTCGCTCCCAATTCACACGTTCCAAAAGGTGTGTAAAAAAATGTGGCATATCGTGTGTATCCAGATTCGGCGTATCGCCATCGGCAGCAATGAACAGCCATTTTGCAAGTGAAGTTTGTCCGCTTCCCAAAATTCGGTTGGCAATTGTCAATATTTCTTCTGGTTTGCGTTCACGAAACGGCATATAACGCTCTTTTCCAATCGCCAACAATAAGGGATGAACGCCAGAAACGTCCACAGCGTGCAAATCCACCAAGCCAGGAAATTCTTGTGGTGTCAGTTTTTCGACCATTTTATGAATCAAATAGCCAAACGAACTATCTTCCGCAGGCGGTCTTCCAACTGCTGTGAACTGCCAAACCGCATCTTTTCGATGATATACTTTTTCGACTTCCATCACTGGAAAATCGTGTTTTAAGCTGTAATAACCCAAGTGGTCGCCAAAAGGGCCTTCTGGTTTTTTGATGCCTTTTTGAATGACCCCAGTGATAACAAAGTCAGCATCAGAGCTTAACGTATGACCATTTTCTTGTGTGTATCGAAAACGACGACCGCCCAACATGCCAGCAAACATTGCCTCTGGCAAACCTTCGGGCAGCGGCATAATCGCCGCAAAAGCGTGAGAAGGCGGTCCTCCTACGAAAATCGAACAGCGAAAAGGCTCGTCTAATTTGTTGTATTTTTCGTGGTGAACGCCAATGCCCCGATGGATTTGATAATGCAAACCAACTTGTGTGTTTTTGACATAATCATTCCCCGAAAGCTGGATTCTGTACATTCCAATGTTAGAACCCATGATGCCACGTTTGTCAGGGTCTTCCGTATAGACTTGCGGCAAAGTAACAAAAGCACCGCCATCGTCAGGCCAACATTTGATTTGTGGCAACTTAGAAATAGACGTTTCTCCATATAAAATCGGTGGCGTAGAAAGACGATTTTTCATCGGAAGAGCCGTCAATGCGGTCATTGGTGCGCCCAAATAACGCAAAGGATTTTTGAGTAAAACGCTTGGATCTGCCTTTAATTCAATTACTTTTTGAACTTTTTCGATGGTATCTCGAAAAATAAATTCGGTGCGCTCATAAGTTCCGTAAATATTCGATACCGCAGGGAATGGGCTTCCTTTTACTTTTTCAAAAAGAATGGCTGGTCCGCCCAGCTCAAAAACTCGGCGGTGGATTTCCGCCATTTCAAGGTTTGGATCAACTGTTTTTTTTATTCTAATCAAGCGTCCATGTTTTTCTAAATCAAGGACACATTCCATCATGCTTTTATATGCCATAAAATAATTTTTTTATGAATACAAAAACACCAAAAAATGAAAAGAGTTTCAAATTTTTGGTGTTTTGTGTCGTCCTGAAATTACCTTGCACAAATTGCACAAATACGGATGGCAACAGGGTCAAAATTTCAGGGCAAGTCAATAACCAATATCCGTTCTGTATATTACATTTTTTCCTTCCAAAAATTCTCTACGGCATCACCTTTGCTGAATGGGCGAATCAAGAACTGATAAGAATAGTTTTGATTGCTGGGTAAACGGTGTTTTGGCAAAGGCTGAGAATACCAAGAATCTATGCCACCAACGCCCATTTGTTTGTAGTCAATATTCACGGTAGTGAAATTACGAGGTTTAAGTTCGCCCCAGTGCATATTGTGTTTGGCTTCGCCAGCGTCCAAATCATCTAAACTAAAATGGTTGGCTGAAATGCTCAATAAATCGTTTTGTGCAATGAAACACAAGCCATTTCCATCGGGTTTTGAAAGGGCAAACCAACGGGTATCTACCTTATTACCAACCTCTTGCGGACGAATATAAGGGTGCAAATCGCCTTTGATGGTGTTGGAATAACGACCTACTCTTGCGGCAGTTTTACGGTCTTGGTAGCTCTCAAAAGGGCCACGACCATACCACTGCGGATTGTCAAATTTTTCATCTAAGGTCAATCGCATACCAAAAGCTGGCATAACAGGGAGTTCGTTTTTGCCAGGGCGATAGGTCGCTTTCACCTTTACAGCCCCATTGCTAAAAAAGTTGTAATCTATTGAGTAAGAAGCATTTATATTTGTCAGTTCCATATCAACGCTTACGGCTACTTCATCGTTACTAATGACTGTTGAGCCAACATTTTTCACAATTCTTGCGTCACCAGCGGTTTTCCAAACCTTCAGCTTGGTAGGGTAGCCGCAACCAAAATCATTGTCGTTCATTGGTCGCCAAAAATCGGGAACAACGCCGCTTTGCATCATTTCAGTTCCTTTGTATTGGTAGGAACGAATCATGCCTGTAACTTTATCAACGGTAGCTGTAAAGTCTGGACTTTCCACGGTGACAACTTTTTCGTCAGCAACTGTCAAACGGATTTGATTTTTAAACGTTGGTTTGCTGAATAATTTTACATTATCTACTTCAAATTGTTCTGAAGCAATTTCATAATCTTTTGTAAAAACGCTGTACGCTTCTTTTGTTTTAAAAGAAATATTTAAAAAATACTCTTTTGAACGGTCTTTTGGCTGAATCGGAATGTTATAAGTCTTTGATTGTCTTGGGTCTATGTTGGTATCGTCTATGCGACCTTTACTTTCCATCACGCCATCAGCCATCAATGTCCATTCCAAATACATAAAATTCAAATTGGTGAAAAAGTAATCGTTAAAAACATCAATTTGACCAATACGAGGATTTTTTGAAGAAATCAATACATTTTGATATACTTTTTTGACTTCGTAAGCGTGTGGATTCCATTTTCTATCAGGATTCACCAAACCATTGCACAAGAAATTCTGGTCGCTTATAATGTCTTTTGCGCCATAATCGCCGCCATAAGCAAAAATAGTATCGCCAGCTGGTGTTACTTTCCTAAAACCTTGATCAACCCAATCCCATATACTTCCGCCTTGAAAACGAGGATTTGAGCGATAAATATCCCAATAATCTTGAAAATTTCCTTCACTATTGCCCATAGCGTGTGCATATTCGCACTGAATCAAAGGACGATTTTTGGTGTCTTCGGCAACCATTTTTCTCATATCTTCTTCCCAAGCATACATTGGACAAAGAATATCGGTATTGTATTCCGACTCTGCACGTTCATACTGAATAGGGCGAGAAGGGTCGAATTTTTTAATCCAATCGTAAGCGGCATAAAAATTCACACCATTTCCAGCTTCATTTCCCAAACTCCAAATAATGATAGACGGATGGTTTTTGTCACGAATAACATAGCGTGAAACACGAGCCAAATGCGCTTCTTTCCAACTTGGCACATTACCCAAAGTTCTGATAAGTTCGTAGCCCATACCGTGGCTCTCGATGTTGGCTTCGTCAATCACATACAAACCGTATTCGTCACACAATTCGTAAAAACGCTTGTGGTTTGGATAGTGCGAAGTACGGACAGTGTTGATGTTCATTTTTTTCATTTCGATAACATCACGAATCATCCATGCTTCCGAAACAACGTGTGCATTGTCAGGGTCATGTTCGTGGCGATTTACACCTTTTACATAAATCGGTTGTCCATTGACTAAAAGTTGTCCGCCTTGTATTTTTACGTTTTTAAAGCCAATTTTTGATGAAATGACTTCTTGAACTTCACCTTTGTTGTTGGTCAAAGTCAAATTGAGCTTGTACAAATTCGGCTTTTCAGCCGACCAGGGCAATACATCATTGATGAATTTTGAAAAATTAAATTTCTTTTCTGACTTTGTTTCAGGCGCAACTGGCGCAGGCATTTCTATTTTTACATTGTCATTGACAACGGATTTTCCAGCTGCATCGAGTATTTCGACGTTCACATTCCATTTTTTCAAACTGACTTTGGAACGGTTTGCCATCGTCAATTCTAAGGCAAATTGCCCGTTTTGATAGGTTGCGTCCAAGTCAGGTTTTGCAAAATAATCATAAATGTGTACTTTCGGGTTGGCATAAATGAACACATCACGCTCAATGCCCGAAATGCGCCACATATCTTGACATTCCAAATATGTACCGTCAGAAAAGCGATAGACTTCGAGCGCAATTTGATTTTCAAAAGTACCATATTTGATGTATTTTGAAATGTCAAATTCAGCTTCCAGCTTAGAATCTTCGCTGTAACCTACTTTTTGACCATTGACCCAAATGTAAAACGCTGATTTTACAGCACCCAAATGCACAACGATTTGGCGACCTTTCCAAGTTTCTGGAACAGTGAATTTTCTGCGGTATTGTCCAACAGGCGTATTGTTTCGAGGAATTAATGGCGGTGTAGGATATTTAGAAACATCCTTTGAAGGCACGTAAATATCTGAGTTTTTGGCAATCGGCGAAGTCGAAAATTCGTAAGGAATATTGACATAAATCGGTGTTCCGTAGCCTTTAAATTCCCAATTGGAAGGCACTTCAAAGTCTGCCCAATTGTCATCTTTGAATTTTGTATTGAAAAAACCTTTGTTTTTGTTTGCTTCAATTGGTGTCCAATTGAACTTCCAAGTTCCGTTGAGCGATTGATAGAATTTTGAAGCGTTCCACTTGTTTGTTTGCGCTAATTCTTTTGTTTCAAAAGGAAAAAGCGTGGCGTGCATCGGCTCACGGTTGATTTCAAATACTGCTTCGTTTTCCCAATCAGGTTTTGTTGGGTTTTGAGCAAAAGAAAAATAAGTAATGAAAAGTAAGAGGTAAAAAATTGTTTTTTTCATAAAAAAGATTTCAGAAGTGCAAACTGGTTTTTAGCCCGCACCAAATTATGATTGCTGTATTTTATTTTATAATAAACATCATTGTTTAAAAAATCGGTTAAAAAACGAAGTCCTTGAACAAAAATAGTCAGTTTTGCGCCAAAATCAAGGTTTTCGATTTCTATTGCTTGTAAGGTACTTTCTAATTCTGATAAAAAACCTTTCTTTAAAGCGTCAAAAATATCAAATTTAAACGATATTTTATCAAAATCTTGTTCATCTTCATCAACATTGTTGCAATAAGAGCGCACCATATCGCCAAATTCGGAAAGTATTGTGCCGTATTGTAGCGTGTCTAAATCAATGACAGCCAATGGTTTATGTGTATTTTTATCAAATAAAAGGTTGGATATTTTGGTATCGTTGTGCGTGACACGAACAGGGATTTTTTCTATAATTTTTTTATAAAAATCAATTAAATAGGCGTGTTCGACGGCAAAAATAATTTCTTGCTGGGCAGTGGCGAAACGATTTGCTTTCGCATATTTCATGGCAGCCAAAAATTGTCGCCAACGATGTGCAGCATTGTGAAAATCAGGTAAAATGGTTTCAAAATCTTGCTGTTGAAAAGAAGAAAGTGCCGCCAAAAATTGACCAAAACCTTGACCTGCGCCAAATGCTTGCGTGGTATTTTCGCATTTTTCGAGCGTATAACTATTATCTATAAAATGGAATATTCGCCAATAATTTCCAGCTTCGATGTGGTAATTTTCACCTTTTAAGGTTTGGTAAGGGCAAAGCAAAGCTAAGTGATAATCAGATTTGGACAAATGAGCATTGACCAAATTAATATTGTTTGCAATTTTTTCAGGGTATTCAAAAATTTGGGTATTCAGTTGTTGAACCACAACATTTTTCTTTTCTTTTCCTGTTTTGAAAACAACATGATAGCTACTATTGATTAGACCAGGATTGAGCATAAAAAACTCAAAATCAGTGACTTCAATAAAATATTTTTTTGTAATGTGTTCTAATTTAGCCTTCATTGTTTCGATTGAGGTGCTAAATTAGTAAAAAAATCTATTGTGGAATAGTTTTTTGAAAAAAAATTAAAAACTCACTTTCATTCCAATACTGAAAGAATTGATTCGGCTGTTGATTCGATTTTTTAAAAAATGATATTGTGCCGCTACTCCAAAATGGCGATAATTCAATTCCGCCTTAGCGCAAACACCTTTGTACAGCGGAAAATTCGGCAAAGAATATTTGGAAATGATAAAATCTTGTACTTCCAAAAACGTTTTTTTGTTACGGATAATCAATTCGGGCAGATTTTGGTATTCAAATAGGTTGATGTATTGGCTCATGTCCAATTGGTCTGAAAAATCAACGGCAAATTCGGCATTGACCGAAGCATTGAACTGAAAATCAGTATTCTCTACTTTTTTGAACAACTGCCTGATTCCTAAGTAGTTAATTCCAGCTTGAAAAGAATGATTGGCGTGTGTTTTTTTCAAAATTTCTCCAAAATCCCCATTTTTCAACTTTATTAGTTTGACAAAAATATGTTTGTCAAACAAACCTGCGCCCATCGAATACGATACATTCGCAAAATAAAAACGCCCATACAACTCAGACATCATGTCAAAATTAGCGTTCTGCCGACGATTATCCAATGCCAAATTTATTTTTTTTGAGGTAAAAGGAACTGACAAATCGTTGAGTGAATACTTCAAAGTTCGCTGTGTAAAACGATAAACAGGTGTTAGCGAAGATTTTACTTCATAAGGTTTTATATAGCGATTGCTATTCCTTTTTTGGGCAAAAAGAAAAAGAGGTAAAAGAAGCAAAAAAAGAAAAAATGTAATTTTTTTAATCATTGATACTTAAATTCGTTTTATGATATACACAACGGATATTGGTGATTAGATATTAAAGATATTGCAAACGCTTAGTGTTCAATATTTTGCCATAAAAACAAAATCTCAAAACCACTTTCTGACCTGAACACCCAAATATCTTAATATCCAATATCTCAATATCCAATTATTGTTAATTCTCCACCACTGAAAATTCAAACCGTTTAATTATATTATTTCTAAAAATCAAGTACCCAACATAAAGGTCGCCTTGTTGTACTTTTTCGGAACTGCCAAAAGCGATTTCGTCAGAAAAAATATTGCGCCGTTGGTAGCGACTGTTGCCCCATCTGTCGTAGATTTCGATGCGGTCAATCAATACATTTTCGGTAGCAAAAACTCGAAAATCGTCATTGATATAATCATTGTTCGGTGAAAAAAGGGTAGGAAAATAGAAGTTTATATCACCATAAATCACGGTATCCACAGCAACAGAATCTTTTGGAACAGCATGGTATTTTCCAATTAAAGTGTCTATTTTGTCTAAATAAGTGTAAATAATACCAACATTTACGGCTGTTCCAACACCAATGAAGTCAATTTTACTTTCTTTTGCTTGCAAATCTAAAAAATAAACACAGCTTGATTTATCGCTTTGAATGGTCATTAATTTGGCGTGAGGACTTTTGCTATTTAGGCTGTCAAATTCAAAAGAGTAGGGTAGTGTGATGTTTTGTTCCTTTCCTTCTAAGCGCAAAATGGCGGGCAGATTGCTTTCTGTAATCTCAAATTTTCCGTGGTATTCTGGCAAGGAGTCAGTATAGTTGTCAAAACTTGCTCTTAGTTTTAGCACATCGCACTGCGCCGAAAGCGTAGTACAATAAACAATGCCAATAAAGAAAAATAAAATACGAAAACTGCTCATAACCAATACATTAGAATTAAGTAAGTTATGAGTCAATTTTTACACCAATTTTTCAAAAAGATATGATTATTTTTTATTATTTATCGAAAATTATGTTAAAGTTACAAATCTATCTTTTTTACATTCTTGGTATCGCCCAAAAA
This sequence comes from Saprospiraceae bacterium, assembly GCA_043777755.1. GTDB lineage: Bacteria > Bacteroidota > Bacteroidia > Chitinophagales > Saprospiraceae > CANHEE01. The sequence goes on along the minus strand of JAYWHK010000194.1, from coordinate 10,909 downwards.
AAGGCGAATAATACGAAGTGCGTCAGCATTAGAAGGGGCTGGTTTGATGTAATCTTTGAGTTCGGAAGGGTTTGAGAATGAATCACTTGCGTCAAAATAACCAAAACCTTTGTATTGATTGTTTTCAACCAATACAACAGCTTTTTCTTCTCGATTCCTACCTCGGTCAATCAATAAAAAGTCTTTTTCAAAAGAAATTTTTAGATTATTTACAGCTTCGGCAGCACGAACATTGTACGTAAAAGCCATTTCGAGGTCGCAACAAGCGCCATGACATTGGTTCAAATGATGCAAAAAGCAAGCTCCTTCTTGAGTTTCGAGTCCGACCAATTTTGAACACAATTGGTGTTTATTGAGCATGGATTTTATTGCTCCTTTGGCGTGGTTCAGCTGTTGAAATTCAGCCAAAACAGTCATTTTTTTTCTTAAAGTTGTCGTGTTTTTTGATGCGCCCAACCGAATAAAATTTTGTGCATCGTTGTATGTATAAAGGACATAAGGTAAGTTTTTTGCCCGCAAAGCCTTGTTTATTCGAGGTTTTAAACGTTTAATTTCTTGATTTTCAAAGAGTAAGGACACCAGCTCAGAGCCAGTGATTTCGTAGGTGATGTCAGTTACGCCAGCATGAATTTTGATTCCTTTTGCTGTTTTATCTGCAAAATGATCTGCCACACGTTTCCGAATATTGATGCTTTTTCCAACATAAATTACATCGCCTTTTTCATCATGGAAATAATAAACACCGCAGGCTTCGGGCAGTGCATGGAGCATTTCGAGTGTAATTCCGATAGGCAATTGCGCTTCTTTAATGCCTTGGTCAATGCGTTTTATCATGGTGTCAGTACCACTTTCAATCGCAATAATTTTTTCAAACAATTCTACCGTTGCCAAGGTATCATCTAAGGCACGGTGTCGGTCTTTGACTTTAATTCCTAACTCTTTTATTAAATTTCCAAGGGCATAAGACTTAAATCCTGGCATGGCTTGGCGAGCCATTTTGACCGTACAAAGTTGTTTTCGAGTGTATGTAAAACCCAAACGGGCAAATTCTTCTTTGATAAAACTGTAGTCGAATTTGACATTATGGGCTACAAAAACGCAGTCTTCTGTCATTTCTACGACTTTTTTTGCAATTTCATAGAATTTTGGCGCATCAGCAACCATATCATCAGTAATGCCTGTTATCGAAGTGATGTTGTAAGGAATCGAGCGTTCAGGATTGACAAGCGTGCTGTATTGTTCAATCGCTTTTTGCCCGTCGTGAACGACAATAGCGATTTCTGTGATGCGCTCACGGTTGGCGATTCCGCCCGTTGTTTCGATGTCTATAATGGCAAATTTTTTCACAAAGGATATGTTTTTTACATAAAAATTTAAGTAGCAAAGGTAATGGAATTTTTGTGAAATAAAATACTGTGTTTGCTTTTATACCTCAATTTTATCTTTTCAAAATGCCTTCCCGATTCAAAAACGGAATTGGGATAAAATTAACTGGCTCAAAACTACCAGGAAGTATCAGAAAACGCTTGTCCCAAAGTTTTCCATCAAAACTATAACTTACCCAATATTCATTGGTAATACCAAGTAAGTCACTTGGCAAATGCTCTAAAAATTGCAAATCAAGCCCGCCCAATTCTTCAAAAAAATAGCGCATCATCGCTGATTTTTTGGGTTCTCCGTTGATTTCGCCAAAAGCAGTGGCAGTTACCAAAATGTTTTTGATGGCATCTTCTTTTAAGTTAATAACATACACTTCCCAAAAATCAGGATCATCTTCTTTTGGTAGAATAGCAAGTGCAAAATCCTCTACTTTTAAATCAGGAATATCTTTTTTCATAAAAATTAATTGTTTTCTATTAAAATTTGACGATAAATAAAACCTCGTTGTGCTTTCTTCCGCCACGTTTCGTTATTTGAAGTGGATTGAGTATCTAAAATCAACATTTCATTCATGACTAAACCTGTATCTCTTACATATTTTTCCGTTACTTTTCGGAGTTCGAGTTTATTTTCATCATTGGCATGACTAATGGTCAAGACTTTACCAAATTTTTTGCCATTGATGCTTTCCGATTTGTCCAAATCTACGGTTTCCGAATCCCAATTTTTAAAAATTTCAACAGGTTCGCCAGCGATGGTCACTTCCATTCCTGCATCAATGAAGAGCAAGCTGTTCCAATCTTGGCGTTTTCTTATAGGAAAAACCATTTTTACCAAACGCAAACCTTGGTCGGTACGTGTTGCTTGCTTTGCATTTCGTTGTATTGCTAAAACATCTTTGATAAGCCAAGCATCTTTTAGGTTTCTTTTTTCAAAACGTTCTACCCGATAAACGGTTTCGCCCGCTTGATTCACGAAAGTGTCCAAAACGACTTCTTTTTCAAAAAGCCTAAAACTATCAACTTTTACTTTGCCAGCGATGGTGTCAAAAAGGATTGAATCTACTTGAAAAACCTTGTATTTTCCTACTTTCAAAGGGAAATATTCATATCCAAAATTCGTGGTTGCAATAGTTTCTACTTCGCTTTTGACACAAGCAAAGATGGAGAACAATAAAATGCTCAGGCTAAAAAATATAATTTTTTTCATAACAGTGTTTAAGTATTTTGAGAACAGTGAAAATAATCGTGCAAAAATAACAATTTATAGTAGAACGAAAAATTTTTTTCTACATTTCTATTTCTTCTTTATTTTTATAAAAAAAATCAAGAAGCAAAACCATTTCCTAAATTTTTAATATATTTGCGCTCTTAGAAATGATAAAAAATTCAAATAATATGAAACTTCAAAATATTTTCCTTTTTGCATTTGCTTGTGCATTGCTTTACGCTTGTGGTTCGAGTAAGCCAATTACTAAAAAACCAACGGGAAAAGACGATACCTTGCCTGAAATTCAGTCAAAAATTGTTTTTAATCCAAAAACTGGACGATACGATACGATTTATGCTTCTGCAAAAATTGATACAGTGCGTTGGAAACCTACGCCTACCAAACCGACACCTCCAATTGGTGGAAGTTCTACAACTGGCACGACTAAACCTACAAACAAACCTAATACTGGTGGCACAATGCCAAGTGTTGTAGATGTCAAAGCACCGAAAAATTCTGTTTTTCGTTCCGCTTATCATCTGACCTATGCTTTGCCTTTTTATACAGACAAATTTACCGAATTGGACAAGGAATTGTATGAAAAATCAGATTGGGCATTGAATTTTTATGCTGGCGCAAAAATGGCGTTAGATACGCTTAGTTCGGAAGGGATTTCGTTGAAAATCAATACCGTCGATACCAAAGCAAACGAAACTGAAATGGCAATTCTATTGTCTTCGGACGAAATGCAAAAAGCCGATGTCGTTATTGGTGCGGAAACCCGAAAAAATGTAGAATCGACAGCTACTTGGGCAAAGCAAAATGGCAAAGTTTTTATTTCGCCCTACAATCCAAGCAACGATATTGTGTTTGAGAATCAACAGTTTATGCAGTTGAATCCGAGTTTGCAGACACACTGCGAAGCACTTGCCAATCATGCTTTGAAAGCCAATCGTGCAGACAATATTGTGGTCATTGTTCGAGATAAAGCCAATGAACGGGAAGCGATGCAGTACCTTCAGTTGGCAAATCAAAAGGCTGGAAATGGTGTTCGTTTTAGAGAAATCGTGATAGACGAAAAAGCTGGCTTGGTGGCTGTCGATATAAGAAATTACATTAGAGCAAATGAAAATACGACTTTTATTGTTCCGATTTGGAACAGTGAAACATTTATTTACTCTCTTTTGACAAAAATAAACAATGGAAAAGGGCGAAACAACGTTACAGTATATGGAATGCCGCAATGGGCGAATTTTCAAGTCAATGGTTTTGATGCTTTTGATCCTTTGAAAGTTCACATTACGCAATCTTCTTATATAGATAGAGATTCGCCTCGAGCAAAAGGTTTTGCACGAGCATTTTACCAACGTTACAATGCTTCGCCTGATGATGAAGCCTATCAAGGTTATGGAATTACCTTGTACGCTGGTCGAATGTTGTACAAATATGGCACGAAATTCAATGAAATAGCGGATATGGTTCCGTTTCAGTCTATAGAAACGATTTATAATTTTCAAAAAGAAAAATCCATCAATGGTAATTCTGAACGTTTCGACGCATTTGACCGTTATGCCAATAAATATTTGACGGTTTTGAAATTTGAGAATGGCTTTTTTCAAAAAGCAGAGTAATTGGAGTTCGGGATTTTATCCCGAACAAAGAAATGTTCGAGTTTATCCCGAACCTAAAATTTTTATTTTTTAATAAAAAACGGGATAAATCCCGTTCTCCAGAATGAAACATATCATTAATGAAAAGTATTTGAATCCAGAGGCGATTCAACAATTACACGAGGTTTATGAAAATGGAAATCCGTGTAAGCACGTAATTATAGATAATTTTTTACGAGAAGACGTAGCCAATCAGTTGTTTGAAAATTTTCCGCAATTGGGTTCGCTAAATGTGAAGCGTAAAAGTTTGAATGAAAAAAAATCAGAAGACTACCATTTCGAGCGTTTTCATCCTGTTTTTCAAGATGTAAAAGATGTAATTATGGGTGATTTATGCCAATTTATGGAAAAAGTCACTGGCATAGACGATCTTTTTGTTACGACTGACAACACAGGTGCTGGTGTGCATCAAGGTGGTGACGGCTCTTATGTGGACGTTCACATTGATTATAACATGAGTACGAAGTTCAACGCTTGGCGTCGTTTGAATTTGTTGATTTATTTGAACCGTGATTGGAAAGATGAATACGGCGGCGCACTCGAGCTTTGGGATAAAGATATGACCGCTTGCCAAAAAATGATTTTGCCTAATTTTAACCGTGCGGTTGTTTTTTATACGGATAAAAATGCACCACATGGCTACCGTAAAATGTCTTTGCCAGAAGGTGTTACACGCAAGTCGTTTTATGCTTATTATTACACGCAGGTGGAAGAAGGAATGGAATATTATGATTCTACTTTTGTCGCTCGACCTGACGAGAGTTTTATCAAACGCACTTTGACGAAAGTAAAAGAAACTGCAAAAGTAACCATCAAAGGTTTGTTGTTTAAGCTGGGTGTTAAAAAATTAGATTTTCAAGATAAGAATTAAGTTTTATTATTTTATGCGAATATTGGGTTGAAACCACTATTTTTAATCAGAAATGTTGTTAATAACAAAGCTGCGATAACGTAAATCTACTCTGTTTTGTCATTTCGTAGCTTTAGCGGAGAAATCCCACACTACGGGCGAACCTACGGGCGAGATTCCACGTGCTTCGCACTCTGAATGACAAAAAGAGAGTAGATTTTCATCAATTTTCTATTGTCATTGATTACCTAACCCAATATTCGCATTACTTTCTATATCTATTCCACTCTCCAATAGTTTTAAGATCTTGGAGAGTGGAATAGGCATAGAAAAACGGAATTATAGGTTTAATAGACGTAAAGTATATTTGTTTCAAAAACCAGATGAATCTTGACCCTACATCGCTGTCACACGACGATAGGAGTTTGGCTGTGATGTTGCGATAATCTTAACATTGAACTTACGTCTTTAAACCGATAATTCCGTAGAAAAATACAACAAAATAGAACGTCAAATTTCAATTTATCTTCCTCAATTCCACTACTTTATTACTTTTTTCATCTAAAAAAACAACGTAATTTTTGTCTTTGTGAAAACCCTTTATTTTTTGCATCGCTGCGCTAAATAATTTTTCCAACTTCATATCAGGACAAGCCATGCGGGTCATTGCAAAATTAACAGGTTGTATTTTTTCATTTTTTCTTGCTAAAAAGTATCCATTCATAGTATTACAACCCATTTTTGCACTGATTTTTCTTTGAAAAACATCAATTTGTACACTGTTTTTCTTTTTAATGCGCACGCCATCAATTGCAATCACTTGGTAGCGACCATCTAAATTCATAGCCAATTCTTTTGCCATATCGCCATAACCAGTCAATTCTCGTTCAGGTAATTTTATCGCCACACGACAAGTAAATTCACGTTCTCCTTCGTCCATGGACATTTCTTCTACGAATTGAATTTCCACAGGAATATTTTCTTTTCCGTCCGACAAATCACCAACAATGACATCTCTAAAACTATCAGCAAAAGCAATTCGTTGTTCTTTCATTTTACCACGAAGGCGTTTTTCTCCATAGTCGGTCACGAGTTCTACATCAAAAGAACGGTCCTGCCCCTGATACATCACAATATTCCAACCTGGTTCGTTTCCAAAGCCTGTGAAATAGGGTATAGGTCGCTCGCTTGCGGGTTGCGCTTGTAACGCAATAGCACAAAGACCTAAAAATAGAAAAAGAATAGAATGTAGCGTGTTTTTTTTCATTGAAAAAAATTTAGAATTTTATAAAGGTTTGATTTTTTAATTTTTTATAATAAAACGTAAAATATCATTTTTTATTAAAAAATGGAATACAATTTAACAAAAAAATAAAATTTGTATCAATGTAAAATATTGATTAGCAGTAAATTACGTATTTTCGCAACTTATTTACCATCGCAAAAAAATCGAAGATTTTTTTATTTTTCACCACGGAGAAACGGAGGTCACGGAGGCAAAAATTAGCCGAAGGCTAATTTTTGCCTCCGTGACCTCCGTTTCTCCGTGGTGAAAAAATGCAAAAGTGGTAAATAGTTACGTATTTTAAATAATTTAATTACCTCAATCCAATTGCTTTCACTGGCGAAATTCTTGTTATCAAATAGGTTGGTACAATCAAAAACAAAATAACTGCCAAAAGTGTCAATAAATTCAGCACAATTACTGTTGGAAAATGCAATTCTACGGGTGCATACGAAAGATAATAATCGGCTTCGGAGAGCTTGATGAACTTAAATTTTTCTTGTAAAAAACAAAAACCAATGCCTATCAGATTTCCAAAAAACAAACCAACCAGTACAATCCAAGAAGCGTGAAATAAAAATATTTTGCGAATTGTCCAATTGCTCGAGCCCAAAGATTTTAAAATACCAATCATCTGTGTACGTTCCAAAATTAGAATCAATAAAGCGGTAATCATATTGATAATCGCCACAATTGCCATCAAAACGACAATCACAACTTCATTGATGTCTTGTAAATCCAACCATTCAAAAATACTTGGGAATTTTTCTCGAATCGTCTGTGCATACAAGTTATTAGAAAGCGTTTCATTGTAAATATGTTCTGTCATTGGCTCAATGTCTTCATAATCTTCTACAAAAACCTCAAAACCAGCCACTTGATTCCGCTTCCAACCCAACAAATCTTGTATAATAGCAAGGTCTGCAAAAGCAATTTTTTTATCGTATTCTTCCAAACCAGTTTTATAAATACCACAAACTGTAAATGCACGCTTTACTTGTTCGTTTTTATTCAAAAAATGAACAACAAATTTGTCATTAACATTGATTTTCAAGCGATTAGCGGTGATTTGAGAAACAATAATATCTCTAGAAGGCGTAGAATCATTAAAGGTAATGGCTCGACCAGCGACCAGCGATTGATTCATAAATTCCCAGTTAAAATCTTTTCCAGCACCTTTCAGTACGATGCCTTCAATCTCTGTTTTTGTTTTAATGATGCCAGGTTTTGTTGCAAATGCTTGTATGTGATGGATGCCACCTTTACTTGTTTTTTCAACGTAAGGGTCTGATTTTGAGCTAAATACGTTGCTATTCGGTACTAAATACTTGATGCTGCGAACTGTGTCCAAGGAAGGATAAAAAGGTTGGTTCAAGTCAATTGGCGCAGGTTCGTAGCCTTGTGTAATAGAAGCATCAGTGATGTGAATTTGTCCCCAAAGTCCAAAAATTTTATCACTAATTTGATTTTTAAAACCTCGAACCACCGAAGTCGTAATGATCATGATGGCAACGCTCACTGCAACAGCCACTGTTGCAATCCTAATAATTAACCTCGAAAATGATTTTTTGCCAGAAAGAGCTACCTTTCGAGCTACAAAATATGAAAAGTCCATTGTTTTTATTTGTAACGGCGACTTTGGTCGCAGATGCTACGTTTTTTGCTATGAAAAAACGTAACTGTTTAGAGTCTAAAAAAATCGAAGATTTTTTATTTTTACCACGGAGAAACGGAGGTCACGGAGGCAAAAAAATTAGCCTTTGGCTAATTTTTTTGTCACACTCTGTGTTCTCCGTTTCTCCGTGGTAAAAAATTGCAAAAGTGGTAAATAGTTACGGAAAAACTTTATAATCAATAATTTTTTTGCAAAAATAAAAAAAATTATCGAAATCCTTATTCTATTTTTTTTAAAAGTTAAAAAAGCGTACCTTTGCAGCACTGTAGTGGTGATTTTAGTCGCAGACGCTACATTTTTTTAGTTTTAAAGACATAAATTTATGAATTTTATAGAAGAATTACGTTGGAGAGGTATGCTCCACAACATGATGCCAGGCATCGAAGAAGAATTACAAAAAGGCAAAGTGACGGGTTATATCGGTTTTGACCCAACTGCACCATCTATGACGATTGGGAATTATGTTCAAATTATGCTTTTGACCTTGTTTCAACGTGCTGGTCATCAGCCAATTGTGTTGATGGGCGGTGCAACTGGGCGTATTGGCGATCCTTCTGGAAAAGACAAAGAGCGTGAGTTAAAAACGACTGATGAGTTGGATTCTAATTTGGCTTTTCAAGTCAAGCAAATGGAGAAATTCATCAACTTCACGGAAGGTGACAACAAAGCTATGTTGGTTAATAACCTTGATTTTTATAAGCAAATGAATGTCTTGGATTTTTTGCGTGACGTAGGTAAAACGCTGACTGTCAATTACATGAAAAGTAAAGATTCTGTAAAAAAGCGTTTGGATAGTGAAGATGGTGGCGAAGGCATGAGTTTTACAGAGTTCAGTTACCAGCTTCTACAAGGCTACGATTTCCAATGTTTGTACGACCAAAACAATTGTATTTTGCAAATGGGTGGTTCGGATCAATGGGGTAATATTACGTCGGGAACGGAGTTTATCCGTAGGAATGTTGGCGGAAAGGCTTATGCCATTACAACACCACTTTTGACAAAAGCTGATGGTACAAAATTTGGAAAATCAGAGCAAGGAAACATTTGGTTAGATGGAAAAATGACATCGCCTTATTCTTTTTATCAGTTTTGGTTGAATTGCGACGATAAGGATTTGCCTAAATTCTTGCGTTATTTTACCTTAAAATCAAAGGAAGAAGTAGAAGCCTTAGAGGTAGAATATGCAACAAATCCGCAAGGTTTGAAAAAAATATTGGCAGAAGAATTGACTGTAAGAATACACTCTCAAGAAGATTTCGACAAAGCTGTGGAGATTTCAGCATTGCTTTTTGCTAAAAAAGAGCAATTTATGGAAATCACAGAAAGCGATTTGGAGAAAATTCCTTATATTTCTTTGCAGCAGAGTTTATTGTCTGAGGATTTGAACATCATTGATTTATTGAATACGCATACAGGTGTTTTTCCTTCAAATACGGAAGTTCGTACCGCAATGAAAAGTAATGCTGTCGGTATCAATAAAGATAAAATAACAGATACAACCTTGATTATCAATGAGTCGCATTTGCTTTTTGGCAAATATTTGTTGGTGGACAATGGCAAAAAGAAAAGACAATTGATAAAATTTGTGTAAGTAGTCGTAAGTAAATAAATAAATAATACATTACTAAAAATAAATAAAAAAACTTCTGAAATCATTACGATTTTAGAAGTTTTTTTATTTTGTATATCTATTCCATTAAACCACGACCAGTCTTTTTAATCAAATCGTCTTTGGTTAATTTTTTCAAAATTCTATCCAATATACCATTGATAAAATCCTTACTTTTGTCAGTACTGAACATTTTAGAAATTTCTACATATTCATTAAGTGTTACTTTTGTCGGAATTGTTTCAAATTCCAAAAACTCAGCAATACCCAACTTTATAATAACCAAATCCAATACTGCGATACGATCAACATCCCAGTTGCGAAGATTCGGTTCTACGATTTTCAAAATATCTTTTTCTTTTAAAACAGTCAATTTTAAAAGATTTTCACCAAAATCCTTTGTTACTTCAGGATCAGCTTCGTATTCTTTGTAGAAGTTTTCTGTTGCGGGCAAAGCCTTGATGGTCTTTTTCATTGCACCAGTAATCAACGATTTGTCGTCTTCCCATGAAAAATAAGTATCTTCCATGTCTTCATTGAACGACTCATTGTTGCTCAAAAAACGGTACAAACAAAGCAATACTTCGGAATGGTCTTCAGTATTTGTATCTTTATTTAAAAGATACTTACGATAATCGTCTGATTTTGCAAACTCCGTATAAGCCCGTTTTACATGATCCTCAGGAATACGAGTATCAATTTGATGCCTTTTAATCAAATCACGAAGCCCTTTGTTGTTAGACAAAGACTCCAGAAGAAGATTTTTAGCCAATTTGGGTGTAAAAATTTCATCCTCAGGCAGAGGACGTAATTTTGCCTTACGGATTTCGGCATCCTTATTGGCGTACTCAGCAACTGCAATCAGTTGTTGAAGATTAAGAAGATAAAATTCAAAGGTCTTTTGTACGTACTGCTGATAACGTGCGGTCACCTCTTGTGAAGTAAGACTTTCGTCACGGTTCATGGCGTACAAGAGCTGCATGATCTTTATACGAACAACTCTGCGGCTTAGCATATTAGTAGGTCTATAATTCGCTTTTGGGCGTAATTTTTAAGTTTTTGAATAATTCAACCACAAAGGAACGAATATTTTTTCTTTTTTCATATTTATTTTAAAAAAAAATCAAAATATTTCTTAGTGTAGCAAATTTGTTGCTGATATTTCCCAAAAATCTTTATCTTTGTTATTCAAACTCAACATTAGGTATTTAATCTCCTCTGGATATGGAAG
>JAYWHK010000193.1:0-8703 GCA_043777755.1 Saprospiraceae bacterium | reverse complement strand
TTGATATTTTATTTTTATAAAAATTATAAAAATGTTATAAAATTTTAGTGTCTAAAAAATTTATACCTAAAATTTCAAAAACTGGAACATCGAGTATACATTTGAAGTCACTCGAAATTGTTCAACAACTAATTCTTCCACAGTTTTTTCAATTGTTGCAACTACTGCTGCTCCTTATTCAAATAACAATGACTGCGATACGAAGTCAGTTAGTGCGACTGGTTCTTCTAATAAAGTAGCTGTATCAATCAGTACTAATAATAATAATACAAATTCTTATTCCGTAACTTTAATAAAGAACGGGGCAGTAATTGAAACAAAAACTGCTCAGATTAATTTTTCTGGTACTGTCAATTTTACAAATGTTCAACCATGTACTGATTATTTAGTTCATATTGTAAAAATTATAACTCCTACTTGTACTAACAATTGGTCACAAAATCTTGCGGTATCGACTCCATGTTGCGGACAGATTTCGCAAGCAATTGTTAAAGATGAAACCATTAATTCTTTTGATATTACATGGGTAAATCCAATCGCATATCCAACGGAAGGATTTAATATTAAAATTAAAAATTTGCAGTACAGTTTACTGAAAGAATTTAATCTGCCTTATTCAGCTGGGCTTTCTAATAATAGTTATCCAAACCTATTAAGCTTTAATTTACTTGTAAATTCATCTAATTTTCCTGCAATTACACCAAATACAGAATACATTGTAGAGATTTCACCTTATTGTTCATGTATTAGTGCAGACCCTCTAAATCCTAATCAAAGTTGCCTTAGTCCAGGAGTGACAACGACCGCTGTAACCAACTATCCATGTGCGACTCCTCCAAACTTAACAGTGACGAATACAACTGATAACAGTATTGCTGTATCTTTTGTGCCGCCGCTTTCATCGCTCAACAATCAACTAAAGAAAAAATTTCTATTAGAGATTTTTGAAGGAAATAATACGCAACCTTATGCTTCTGAGTGGATTGGCCCCAATGGATTTAATGGAAACACCATTTACCATCAATTCAATGGTTTAAAAGAAAATACAAGCTACAAAATAAAAATCAAAGCCTACTGTTGTCTTGGTACAGACCCTGTAACACAGCAATGCGTTTGGACATTAAATGATGCTGTTTTAGCAATAACACAACAAACATTATTTGAGCCTTGCAAAAGTCCTCAAAGTGCATCTGTTAGCAATTTAACGCACAATAGTATTACCGTAAAATGGAGAAATTTATTAACTTCTAATGACAAATTTAAAGTAGAATTAATCCAAAATGCTACGGTTATCCAAGTGCAATGGGTCAATGCTACTGACCCTGATCTTTCTTATACTTTCAGTGGCTTAAACCCTACAACTGATTACATTGTTAGGCTAACTTCGGAATGTTGCCAAGCGGGTTACAACGGCTGTGCGTCCTTTTTAGCAGGTGGTGTAGTCACATTAGCAACAAAAACACCAATAGAACCAAGTATTGAATGTTCGCAATCACCTGTTACTTTTAATTTTATCCCTATGGGTAATAAACTTAAAATAGAGTGGACTCCCAATAACATTGTTCTTTCATCAACAGGGAAAAGGTTTATCTTCGTTGGGCCCAATGGGCTTGTTGTAATTGACAACTCTTCCAACAATATAATTACTGGTTTTAGTCCAGGACAAACATACAACCTAAAGATTCGCCAAGTGTTTGACGGCACGCACGACTCTTATACAAAAGCCTGTGACTGGTACACAAAAGAAGTTACTTTTGAGCCTCCTTGTACTTCTGATGTAAATGTTACCGTCAAGTGTTTGGGCGTAAAAGCATTGATGTTTGATGTCAGTAAGCCACTTCCCAGCGGAATGAAACTCAAAGTCAAATACAGAGACGTGACTCAAAAATTAATTCAATTTGCAACTATAGATGTCAATGATTTTTGTGACAATACCGCATTTAGCAATGTCCCTATCAATTCATTGGTCAGTCAAAATGTAAGTGCTAACTGGATTTCTCAAATAATTACACCTAATCCACAAGAAAAATACATTCTTTCTGGCTTAAAAGATTGTAGTTTTTATGAAATACAAGTAACAATAGAAAAAGAGGATAACATTTGTAAGGCAATTTCTTTTTCAACCTATTACCACACTTTAGGTAGTGTCGGTATTGGTTTTCCTATTGGAGCTGATGTCAATCAGAATGGTATTGATGATGAGTGTGAAGGATTTACACCACCACCAACAAACACGCCCAATCCTAATAATTTGGTAAAGCTAATATGTGGTCAAGATCCTCCAATTGTACCAGAGATAGGAATACCTTACACAAATGGAAAAATCAATGATATTTTTATTGTCAATGGTTTTCCTTTTGAAATCACAGAAATTAGTAAAGAACCTAACACTCAAAATATTTATACAGGCAAAGGGGTTATGGCTGTTCCTATGGCTGACCAAGATTTGTTGGTGGAGTTCAAATCCGTCACGGTGTCATTGATAGATGGTTTGACTAAAAAAGTGACCTCAGGAACGGTCAAAAGTCAAAAAGATGCTTCAAATGCTGTTGATTTAGTCAAAACCATTAACCAAATCAACAACAACAACAATGATCCTAACGCTAAGTTTTGTGGTGACCCACAAGACAATACGACACTCAATGAGTTTGGTTTTAATTCTAAAGGGAAGTTTGCAAAAACACCTCCTTATGAGCCTTATTCTGATGGAGACCCTTTTGATAGCAATTTTACACCAAGTGGCTTTGATAAAGATGGAAATTTTTTAGGTGACCCTGCCAAAAAATACGATGATTGTGGTTGCGACATAAAAGGACAAGCCAAACCTGGCTCAGGCATACCTTGTACACCCAACTGCAAACCTCCTTATCATTGGGTGGGCGAAAACAGTGAAACCATAGAAGGAAGAAAACTTTATGCACTTAAAAAAGAAAAACTCAAAGATGATATTGTAAAAATTTTAAAAACAAGAGAAGCTAACAATGCAACAGAATTAACAGCTAAAAAAACAGAATGTGACGTTCAAAGGGGCATTATGAGAAAATCTGTTGAAACACTGAAATACAATGGAGCATTGGTGTTTGGTCCTAACAACGAATGGATTACAGCAGGAATGAGCAAGTATTTTGACAAAGCTCCGCTTCCTTTTAAAACTAAAATGACAAGAGATGAAAGTCACGAAGCACTCGAAGAAGCACACATTAAATTGTATTATTGTGATGTAGAAGAAACTAAGTTTGATAAAATTGACAAAATAATCAAAAAACTCAAAGACAATGCAGTGCTTGATATGTATTTGAATAACATTGGGTTTCAGATTAGAACAATGGAAGATGACCAAGCTAAGAAATTCATTACAGAACACAACGCTGGCAATCCTAATAATTTCATGGTTTGGTTGGCAGAACGCATTGATAAAAAAATTGAATACGATGTAAAATATGGTAAAATTGTAGAGGCTTCAACCAATTATAAAAAATATGATTTGTCTCCTGCGTCAAAAGATAGAGATTGGGAAAATACGTCGGAAGGTGTGGCAAGCATAGAAAAAACTGTTGTCAAAAAACCAAAGTTTTCCTTAGCTGACATTGGGCAGATGGCTGCAAAAGATGCCAATGTCATGGAATTGTTAAAGCTATACCATGAGCAACCTGAAAAATTATTGACATCAGTAGAAGAAAACCTTAGATTTGAATACGAACAAGGTTACAATAGTATAGGCGGAGTCAGTCGTGCCTACATCTTAGAAGCTGTTCATCAGAAACGCTTGATGATGTTTGGCGCAGGGAGTGCGGTCGGTACGCCACTTTCAAGAAGTAAAGATGGTGCTGCAAAAACCCAAAATGTTTATTTTGACAATATTCAATTTACGCCAACAGGCTCAACCGTTGATATTTATGTAATTATAGATTTTAAAGGATACCAACAAGTCTTTCAAGTGCTAAAAGCACCTTTGTCGGCTGCTGGATTCAAAAACCCTATCAAGTTAGCATTGGGGTCTGATTTCTCTTTTCCCATCAGCAATGTTGCTCGATTTACGCTAAAAGGGCAGCCCAATCCTGCTTTAGCTGGAAACGGTGCGCCTACAACGACCATCGCTCCTCCTCCTGGTCCTCAGTCACCTACAAGTGGTGAAAATGGTACCTATGTCGTCATCGGTTGTGATGGATTTGGTGGACTCAACCTTGACGTTAAAATTGAGTTCTGCCGCAAATATTTTGTTCCTTTGGATAGCAAAGGCATCGAGTTGGCTGAACCAGCAAAAGTAGAAGCTACCTTCAAAATCAAAGTGCTTGATTTTGACAATGTAGTAATTGACAAACTATCAGTCAGCAATTTTGCGTTAGCCAAAAACAAAGATTATCAATTTTCGCTTACAAATGTTGTGCTTGATTTTAGCGATACCGAAACACCTACTACGGTAATATTTCCAAGCAATTACATTACAAGTTTTGCAAATCAAGTAAATAACGGTGGAACGACAACTTTCAACCCAACACCTGCTTGGAAAGGCTTTTACATTGGCGAAATCAAAGTCAAATTACCTCAAAAATGGTCTAAACAAGGAGAACCTGCCAAAGAGGTTGGTGCAAAAAACTTCATCATTGATTAAGGTGGCATAAGTGGCGAGTGTTTTATGGACAATGTACTGACCAACGGCAACATGGCAGGTTGGAAATTCACCATAGATAAATTCCGTTTAAATGTTTTCCACAACAAACTCATTGGTGCTGGTATGGAAGGCAAAATTCACTTGCCAATCCTCAAAGATGGTGAAAATTTTGAATACACTGCTGCTATGCTACCTGGCAATGCCTACCAATTCACAGTCAAGCCTCCTAAACAAGGTTTAGCTGTTGATTTATGGGTAGCCGATGTAACCTTCACAGAAGGTACAGTCGTGGACATTGAATATGTCAATGACAAATTCAAGGCATCTGCCGTATTGTATGGTGATATTAATGTGAACAGTGGTGATGTTATCAAAATGGATAATTTTACTTTCCAAAATGTAGTAATCTCCACTGACGAGGCTGTTGTCAATCCAGGCAAATGGGGTATTCCTGCATTTGGCGCACACGTCAAAGGATTTAGCCTTACCATATCCAATATTGCGCTGACTAAAGAAGATAAAAATGGCATAACCACCACAAAACTAAATGTAAGCGCAGAGGTAACTTTAGCCGAATCTAAATCTCAATCACTCTTGTTAAATGCTGGTGGGAATTTTGACATCTTAGGAGAAGTCACCAAAAATAGTGCTAACGAACAGGTTTGGAAATACAAAGACATTCAGCTCAATAGTTTTTTTATCAAAATGACAACCAACAGTTTCCAATTGGACGGAAAGTTGACTTTTTACAGAGAAGATAAAATATATGGAGAAGGTTTCTATGGCGGTGTTTTACTCAACCTTAGCAAACCCCAAACAACCATTGCGGTGGCAGCTGTTTTTGGCAAAGTCAAAAATTCAAATAACGAACTCTACAAATACTTCTTTGTCGATGCCTTTGTCAAACTTCCTAAAGCCATTCCATTAGGCCCTCTTGGGCTTACGGGGCTGGGTGGAGGCATCTCTTGGCACATGGAAAAACAAGATTTTAATAACCTTGACCTTGACAAAGCTGCCGAAGGTAAAGTAGATAAGGACGATAAGCCCGTAGTTCCCGAAATGACTGCACCAAAATCTTTAACTGGTGCAACTTATTACCCTAATGACAATATCGGATTAGGATTAAAAATAATGACTACTTTTCAGCTCGCCGAAACGCCTCGTGCTTTCAATGGCGGAGCTGCACTCGAAATTGTATTTGATGCCGATGGTTCTATAAATAACATAGGATTGAATGGCGTTGCCCATATCATGGCAGAACCTTCAAACATTCCTGAGTTCACACTTGACCCAAAAAATTTAAAAGAAGGTATTCACGCTGGATTGAAACTTAAATATGATTTTAACGCTGATATTTTCACTGCTAATATGGAGGCGTATGTGAATATTGAAAATAGAATCATTGGCTGTGGTTCGCCAGGTCTTACTGTTCAAGAAAAGTGCAAAGAATACAAATTAGGAGAAATTGATATGTATTTTAATATCCCTGGGAAGAAGTGGTATATCAAAATCGGTAGAACTGACCCTCAAGGCAATAATAGAATCGGGCTTGGTGTTGGCATCGAAGATATGGGTTATATTGTAGCAACAGCATACTTTAATATTGGTAACTATGACATCAAACCAATGCCGCCAATGCCAGATTATGCTCAAAAATTGCTAACATCAACAAATGTTAAATTTAATGACAATTCCACTGCACGTTCCTCTGGAAAAGCTTTTGCTTTTGGAGCTGACATGAACCTAAACCTTAGCTTTAATGCTTTTGTATATGCTACGCTTAAGTTTGATTTTGGCTTTGACTTTATGATGACACACCGCCCAGGCGTTACTTGTGCTAATTTTGGCAATAGACCTATTGGGGTCAATTATTGGTATGCAGAAGGGCAAATCTATGCTCGACTCATGGGTGATGTTGGCATTAAAATCAAAAGCAAGTCTTTTTCGCTTGGGAATGTCACTGCTATTGCTGCCATGAAAGGTGGCGGGCCTAATCCTTTTTGGGCGGTAGGTGCGGCAAGTATTGCCTACAAAGTATTGTTTATCAAAGGACAAGCGCAAGTACAAGTATCTATGGGCAAACAATGCGACATGGTGACCACCACAGACCCTAATGTGCCTAATCCAGATACGCAAATCATTGAAAAAATCACGCCTGACAAAGGTACTGACAAGGTTAGTGTAATGGCAAAGCCTGTTATCAATTTCTTAACCGCTATTGACGAGAAGCAATATTCTCCCGAAGGCGAGGTGGACATCAAAGCGGTTGTGAACAAAATAAAACTTTTCGATGGTACAAAAGAACTTTATTGCGGACTTTTTATCAGCGAGGACAAGATGAGCTATACTTTGAAGCCGTCTAAAATGCTCCCAAGCAATAAGAAATTGACCCTTATTGTGGAAGCCGCAGTACACGAGCTAAAGTCAAATAACGAATTGGGTGAAGAATTGTTTAGTGACCGTAGAACCATCGAGTTCACGACCGAAAAACTGACAACCATCCCTGAGGAAAACATCGAGTCGAGTTATCCCATCAATGGTATGTTCAACTATTACCGCAACGAAGACGTCGCCAACAAAGGTTTTATTCACCTTCGTAACGACCAACAAGAACTCTTTGACGAAATGCCTTATGACCGTATCCCTGAGATTCAGTTCTTCACGGAAGGGCAGTTTATTTGTGCTGTGCCATTCACTCATAGCAACCAAAAACTCAGTTTTGAGATGCCCAACGACAAGCTCAAACGTGAAAAAATATACAAAATGAATGTTGTGTTCGCTTCTGACATTGGCGAAGTACCACAAATCCTACTGACCCAATATTTCCGTGTCAGTAAGTACAATTCGCTCTTTGAGAAGCTACATAAAATAGATATTTCTGCCAGCAATGGCATCAATCTTTCTGCGATTGACGAACCTTTTGACGCATTAGAACTTGGTACGCCTTACAATCCTGGGCTACTCACACTCAATTTCAGTGATGGCGGTTGGTCAAACTCTATAAGCAACTTGTTTGAAAAGCAAAACGGAAAAGAATTTTTACTTTATGAAGGAGTTCCTAAAGATGTTAAAGTGAAACTTGATGTTAAATTTAATGGAGAATCTACTATTGGCAAAATTCAGCATAAAGATTACACCATTCCTTTGCCAAGCAAAATTGACAAATCAATATATGAAAGCAATACATTGACTCTCAACAATACATTTGAGTACCGATTTAAGTTTGATGTAGTAGATCCAAATCTAAGAAGTGAGATGATTGGTAATTTTAGTTCGTATAGCGGTTATTATGCTTCAACATATTGTGTTTTAGGAGAAACGCTTGAAACGGATAGCGATGGTGAAAAGGCTTATTGTGTTAAAGATATTAATGAAAAAGCTAATAAATATATTGACAGATTCCAAAATGACTCTGCTTTAGAACTTCCGCCACCACCGAACAAACACACATTCTACTTCAATTACACCTTGCCGAAAGACAATGTGCCAACATCAATAGTAGAAAAAGTTTGGGAACATTAACTTAACAATGAGGCAGTATAGCAACACTGATTTTTATGATTTTTATGATACCATTATGATAATCCTAATTAATCCTAATCATCTTAAAAAATCAGTGTTCCTATCCTGTTTAGAACTTTGAGCGAAGCGAAAAAACAAAATTCGTGAAATTCGTGAAAATTCGATTAAAAATTCGTGATTAAACACCCATTTTTGAGCGAAGCGAAAAACCAATTCGTGAAATTCGTGATTAAACACCCATTTTGAGCGAAGCGAAAAAACAATTCGTGATTAAAAATTCGTAAATTAAAAAACAACTAAGAATGAAAAAATACAACATAATCCTACTCCTACTCCTTGCCCTAAGCACCATCCTTAGCGCACAAAACCCAGTCATAGACACCAACACCATACACGGCTTACGAGAACTCGGCAAAGGCGTTGGCAGCGCCTACGAAGAAACCAACCACACGGGCATCAAAAATGAAGAGTTCGCACAACTCGACAAAGCCGCCACAGACCTCAAAGCCGTTATTCCCGAAACCGTAGCACCAGGCTTCAAAGTCTTCGACTACGGCAGTTACCCTATT
>JAYWHK010000192.1:0-8719 GCA_043777755.1 Saprospiraceae bacterium | reverse complement strand
ACAGATGCTACAAAAGATGAAGATGATAGCGATTTTGCTACCATTAACATTATGACAAATGCTTGTGCTTGTAATGCTACGGGTGACGTAACAGCTCCGACATTAGTAGGTGTTCCAGCAAATGTAACCGTAGATTGTAATGCAGTTCCTGCGGTAAATGCTTTACCACCAGCAACAGATGCTTGCGATACTCAGGTTGAAATTACATTTGTACAAACAAGTACAAAATCAACTGACTTAGTAGCTTGTTTATCAAATGCTTATACAATTACAAGAACATGGACAGCAACAGATGATTGTGGTAATAAATCTACTGCAACGCAAATAATTACTGTTCAAGACAATACAAAACCAGTGTTCGGTGCGGCAAGTGTTCCAGCAGATGCAACAGTAGCTTGTGATGCAGTTCCTACGGCAGTAAATCCTACCGCAACAGACAACTGCGATACACAAGTATCAGTTGCAATGGTTGAAACAGGAACAGCAGCTTCTGGTACAATTACACGTACATGGACAGCAACTGACAATTGTGGAAATTCAACATCAACGACTCAGACAATTACAGTTCAGCCTTGTACTACTCCAATTTTTGACTTAGCTTTAACTAAAAAGTTAGCAACGGGTCAAACAGCAAATGTAGTAGCTGGTTCAGATGTAAAATACACATTGACCGTAACAAATCAAGGCAATATCGCAGCAAAAGATGTAAAAGTGACGGATTACATTCCAACAGGCTTTACATTTAGCGCAGCGAAAAATACAGGTTGGACATTGGCAGGCTCAAATGCAGAATACACAATCACCACAACGATTGCAGCAGGAGCAACATCAACTGTAGATATTATTTTGACAGTAAATACAGGTGCAACGGGAAGTTTGACGAATGTAGCTGAGATTTCAGATGCAGACGACACAGACCCAACAACGACAACGAAACCGACAGACAAAGATTCTTACACTGACAATAATCCATCAAACGACGGTACGCCAAAGAATGATGTAATTGGTGAAGATGGCAAAAATGGCGGTGACGAAGATGACAGCGACCCTGAAACAATCACTGTAAATCCAGTACCAGTATTTGACTTGGCATTAGATAAAAAAGTAGCAGCAGGACAGGCTTCAAATGTAGCGGCGGGTTCTGATGTGAAATTTACAATCAATGTTTATAACCAAGGCAATGTAGCAGCGAAAGATGTAGTTGTAACAGATTATATCCCAACAGGCTTTACATTGGCAGCAACAGGAAATACGGGTTGGACAGCAGCAGGTGCGAATGTGACAAGAACAATCGCAGGACCAATTGCAGCAGGTGCTTCAGCTTCGGTTGAGATTGTATTGACAGTAGGCGCAAGTGTAACGGGTTCATTGAAAAATGAAGCGGAGATTACTGACGCAGACGATACAGACCCAGCAACAACTGGCAAGCCAACAGACAAGGACTCTACACCAGATGCAGATGCAACCAATGATGGTACAGCAGCAGATGATGTAGTGAGCGAAGACCATAAGGCAGACCCTACAAAAGATGAAGATGATAGCGATTTTGCAACAATCAGTATTATGACAAATGCTTGTGCTTGTAATGCAACAGGTGACATAACAGCTCCAATTTTTGCAAATGTTCCAGCGAATGTAACAGCGGAATGTGATGCAATTCCAAGTATTACGAACCCAACTGTTTCAGACAATTGTGATACGCAAGTTGAAATTGCTTATACATCAACTTCTGGCCCAACACCAGGGTCTAATTGTACTGACAATTATACGATAACACGTACATGGACAGCAACTGATGATTGTGGTAATAAAACGACGACAAGTCAGGCTATTACTGTTCAGGATACAAAAACACCAACTTTGACAGGAGTTCCAGCAGACGTAACTGTTGCTTGTAATGCTATTCCAGCACTACCTAATACAGTTAATGCAACGGATAATTGTGACATTACAATTACTTTGACTGGTCCAGTAGAAACAGGTAGCCAAGCAGTTGGTACTATCAAACGTACATGGACAGCGACGGATAATTGTGGTAATGTAACTACTTCAACTCAGACAATCACAGTCAATTGTAAATTGTCATTGGGTAATTTAGTTTGGGAAGATACCAACAATGATGGTAAAAAAGATGCTAGCGAATCAGGAATTACAGGAGTAGAAGTAAAATTATTTAACGCTGGTCCTGATGGAAACAAAGGTACAGCTGATGATATAGAAGTAGCAACTCAAACAACTGGTGCTTCTGGAAACTATTTATTTACTGGTTTGAATGATGGTAGATATTACGTTAAATTAACTGGTACGGGCGTTCCTTCTGGCTACGTTTCTTCAACAGGTGGTGGAGCAACAGACAATGACAATGCAGGTACTTATGAGCCAGCAATCATTGGTGATGTGAACAACGAAGATCATGGTACTGCAATGGTAGGAACGAGTATGATTATGTCTGATATTATTGTTTTGGCATTAAATGCTGAACCAACAACAGATGGAGATACAGATGCAAATACCAATTTAACAGTGGATTTTGGTCTTTACAAACCAACAGTAGTTGTTACACCAACATTAACATTAGGTGATTTAATTTGGAATGACTTAAATAATGATGGTAAAAAAGATGCCAACGAAACAGGCATTGCTGGTGTTGAAGTTCAACTAATCAATGTTGGTCTTGACGGACAGAAAGGTACAGCAGATGATACTGTTGTTGGTACAAAAACAACAGGAGCTGATGGAACATATTTGTTCACGGGATTGACAGCGGGTACATATTCAGTTAAATTGACTGGTACTGGTATTCCATCAGGAATGGTTTCTTCTACGGGTGATGGCAAATACGATACAGATGGTTTAGGAAGCTACGAACCAAATACAATCACAGACAAAAACAATGAAGACAACGGTACTTTAATGGCTGGTACTTCAATGATTATGTCTAATTTGATTGTAATGACAGTTGGTGGTGAGTCTATAACTGACGGAGATACAGACCCTAATACAAACTTAACAGTTGATTTTGGTTTATATACGCCTCAAACATTTGATTTGGCATTGGATAAAAAATTAGCGGCTGGTCAAGCAACAGAAGTAAATCCTGGTGACAATGTAACTTACACAATTACAGTATATAACCAAGGAACAGTTCCTGTTTATAATGTAGCAGTGGTGGATTACTTGCCAAATGGAATGTCATTGAACGATGCTGACTGGACTAATAACGCTGGTGTTGCTACATTGAACAATAAAATTGCTACAATTGCGGCTGGTGCTTCTACAACAGTAGATGTTACCGTAAAAATTGATGCAGCTTTCACTGGTGTAGAAACAGAAAACGAAGCGGAAATCAGCGATGCTGATGATGATAATAATCCAAACAATACAAAACCTGTTGATAAAGATTCAAACCTTGATTCAATAAAAGGTGATGATAAATTTAATACAGACAATGATATAACTGGCAATGGTAAAAATGGTGGTGACGAAGATGACCATGATAAAGCTAAAATCACAGTGAAGCAAATTACTCCAGTATTTGACTTAGCTTTGGTTAAAAAATTAGCGACTGGTCAAGCAGCTACTGTAGCTCCTGGCTCTACCATTAAATTTACAATTACTGTTTCCAATCAAGGTAATGTTGCAGCTTCTGCAATCCAAATAGCGGAATATGTTCCAGCTGGTTTGACTTTAGCTGATGCAGATTGGAGCTTTGATGGAACTGTTGCAACATTGAATACGCCAATCGCAACATTGGCAGTAGGTGCAAGCAAAAGCGTAAATGTTTCATTTACTGTTGATGCGAGTTTCTCTGGAAATGCCATCGAAAACTTAGCTGAAATCAGTGAAGCTGACGATGACAATAATCCAAATACACCTGCGCCTGATGACATGGACTCAACGCCTAACAATGACCCTACTGATGATGGAACGCCTAAAAACGATGAAATCAATGAAAATGGTAAAAATGGTGGTGACGAAGATGATTCTGATATTGAACTAATCAACATCACACAGCCTAAGGTTTCATTAGGTAACTTGGTTTGGGTTGATACAAACAACGATGGTAAAAAAGATGCCAACGAATTTGGTGCGCCAAATGTTACTGCTATCTTATATGGCTTAGGTGCTGATGGTCAAAAAGGTACTGCTGATGATGTTATTATTAAAACAACAACAACTGATGCAAATGGTAAATATGAATTTACAGGATTAGAGGAAGGTTCTTATTTTGTAAAATTAAGTGATATTCCTACGGGTTATGTTTCTTCAACGGGCGATGGTGCTTATGACCAAGATGCTGATGGTCAATATGAGCCAAGTCAAGCTTCTGATACAGACAGCGAAGACAATGGTTCTGGAATGACTGGTACAGCTATGATTATGAGTGGTGTTGTTGAAGTAACAATTGGTCAAGAGCCTGATACAGACGTGGACGGTAACGATACCAACGGAAACTATACAGTTGATTTTGGTATTTACAAACCTGCAACATTTGACTTAGCTTTAAATAAGAAATTAGCGACAGGTCAAGCAACTACTGTAAAACCTGGTGACTTGGTTACTTATACAATTGAAGTATTCAACCAAGGTACTGTTCCTGCTTACAATGTAGAAATTAACGACTACATTCCAACGGGTACAACTTTAGCTGACAATACTTGGACAAGTGTTGATGCCAACAATGCAACTCGTTTGATTGATGGGCCAATCAATCCTACTACATCTATTAAATTAGACATAAAAGTAAGAGTTGATTTAGGTTTTGCTTTGAATACAAAAGTAATCAACTACGCTGAAATTAGCGCAGCTGATGACAATACAGACAATACAGATACACCACCAACAGATATTGATTCTAATCCTAACAATGACAATACTGATGATGGTACTGTGAAAGATGATGAAATCGCTGAAAATGGTAAAAACGGTAGTGATGAAGATGACCATGACGTTGCTGAAAATCCTTTAGTAATTGACCAACCATTGTTATCTCTTGGTAATTTGATTTGGAACGATACCAACAACAATGGTGTTTTTGACAACAATGAAAAAGGTATTGCTGGTATTTCAGTATTGTTATTCAATGCTGGTGCTGATGGAATCAAAGGCACAGCGGACGATACACAAGTTGGTACAGCTGTAACAACTGATGCAGATGGTAAATACTTATTTACTAATTTGGCAGAAGGTAAATACTTTGTTAAGTTGAATGCTGGTATTCCTGCGGGAATGGTATCTTCAACTGGAGGTGGTATTTATGACAAAACAACAGCAGGTACTTACGAGCCAGGCATTACAACTGACGTGAACAATCAAGATCACGGTATTGGTATGCCAGGCGCAACATACATGGTAATGTCAAGTGTTGTTGATTTGAAATCAAATCAAGAGCCAGTAGGCGATGGTGACAACGATGCAAATACCAACTTAACGGTTGATTTTGGTCTTTATACGCCACAAACATTTGACTTAGCGATTAGAAAACGTTTGCCAAAAGGATTACCTCCAAAAGTGCCAGCTGGCGCAACGGTGAAGTTTAACATTACGGTCTATAACCAAGGTACAACACCTGTTCAAGATGTAGTGATAAGTGATTATTTACCAACAGAGTTGTCTTTACGTGACCCAAGTTGGTCTGTAAACAATCCTGCAACACCGAATATCGTAACAACAACCGTTCCTGGACCAATTGCGCCAGGCGATAGTGTTAAAATTACAATTCGTGTAAGAGTAAATAAAACGTTTGAAGGTACAACCAACAACTATGCAGAAATTACATCTGCAAAAGACCAAAATGGTAACAATCCAGTGGATATTGACTCTACACCAGACAACAATGCAACAAACGATGGTACTGTTAAAGACAATAGCATTACAGAAAATGGTAAAAATGGTGGAGACGAAGATGACCATGACGTAGCTACTTTGGACGTAGAAAAAGACTTTGACCCACTTGGTTTTATTTATTGTGAAGAAGATGGTAAATTAATTACAGGCGGTACAATTTCAGTAGCAGGTCCTGGTGATTATACAATCTTATTTGATGGTGCTGATGGTTTCTATCAATTCTTTACAGATGGTACGCCAGGTATTTATACTTTGACTTATAATCCACCAGCAGGTGTAGCATTAAGTACAACGTGTTTGAAAGGTGCAGGGCCTTATGACCCAACAGGTCAAGGAGATCCTGTAATCTTAGGTTCTAAATCTACTGATTTTATTACAATAGACGATTATTCTTGTGCTGCAAATCCGTTCTATACGACATTTGATTTAGCTCCGAATGACCCATTTGTAACGCAAAATAACATTCCTGTTTCTTGTAAAGTGAACAATACTTGTGACTGTACAGCAGCGGGCGATACACAGACTCCAACGATTACGAATGTTCCAACTGATGTTACGATGGCTTGTAATGCAACATTGCCTGCACTTCCAGCAATCAGCGTAACTGACAATTGTGACCAGAATCCATTATTGGCATACAATCAAACATTGCTAGCAAACAACGGTTTATGTTCTCAAAACAAAGTTTATGTTCGTACTTGGACTGCAACAGATAAGTGTGGAAATGCTACAAATCGTACGCAAAAGATTACTTTGGTAGATAACTTAGCTCCTATAATGAGTGCAATTGCAGACATTACAGTGAACTGTCAAAATATCCCAGCGTTGGCTAATGTTCCAGCGATTGATGATTGTGACCCTAATGCTACAGTTACTTTTAGTGAAATAAAATCTGGCATAGTTTGTACCGATACTTATACATTAACACGTACTTGGACAGCAACTGATGCTTGTGGTAATGCTGCAACTGAAAGTCAAGTGATTACCGTACGTGATACAGAAGCTCCTGTTTTTGCTAACATTCCTGCGAATGTAACTGTTTCTTGCGGTACACCAGCAGCAGTAGCTCCAACAGCAACTGATAATTGTGATAAAAATGTTGAAATCACAATGGTAGAAACAACAGCAACAGGTGATTGTGCAACTGGTAGAACTTCTACTCGTACATTTACTGCAACGGATAATTGTGGCAACACTGCAACTTTTGTTCAAACAGTAACATCGAAAGACGTAACGCCTCCTACAATTTCTAACGGACCTCAAAATGTGACCGTTGATTGTGGTGCAATTCCTGCGGTTGGTAAAATTACAGCAAGTGACAATTGTGGTGACATTATGTTTATGTACGGCGAAGACAAATCAACGGGCGATAATTGCTCAGGTTATACTTTGACTCGTACTTGGATGGTGATTGATATGTGTGGTAACTCTGTTGCGCACGTTCAAACAATCACTGTAAATCCTGACAAAACAGCTCCTATTTTAACAGGTGTTCCTGCAAATGTGGATTATGACTGTACTGCAACTGTTCCTGCGGCTAATGTTACCGCTACTGACAATTGTGATGCAAGCGTGAAAGTTGATTTTACAGAAGTTAAAATGGGTGATGGTTGCGGAACAAAAGTTATCCGTGATTGGTCAGCTACTGACAAATGTGGCAACAAAGCAACTGCTCAACAAATAATTACAATACGTGACAAATCAGCACCAACATTAACGGGTGTTCCTGCGAATACAACGATTGATTGCGCTGATACAGCACCAGCACCTGCAAATCCTACAGGAAACGACGTTTGTTCAAAAGTAGTAAATGTTACGCTTGATGAAAAAATCGTTGGTGATAAAAATGCGTGCGAATACCAAATTATCCGTACTTGGTCAGCTTCTGACGAATGTGGAAATATTGGTACAGCGTCACAAGTAATTACTGTGAAAGATACAAAAGCACCTACTGTTTCTGTTCCTGGATTAGGCAACTTGCCTAATGGTGGTACATTGACAGTAGAGTGTGATAAAGTGCCTGTAATGGATGCAAAAGATGCCGTAGCGACTGATAATTGTGATAAAAATCCAATTATTACATTTGAAGAATACGGTGCAACAAAAGGCGATTGCACAAAAGATGGTTATTCTTACTTAATCAACTGTCGTTGGATTGCAAAAGACAAATGTGGCAATACTTCTAAGTTTGAATTTACTTTAAAAGTAACAGATTCAAAAGCTCCTGTTTTATCAGCAGCTCCTGCGAATCTAACCTTAGATTGTGGTGCAACTGTTCCAGCTGCTGTAACTTTAACTGCAACCGATGTGTGTGACAAAGATGTAACAGTAACATTTAATGAAACTTCAGTAAATGGAACTTGTACAGCTGCAAAAACAATTACTCGTACTTGGACAGCAACTGATGACTGCGGAAACAAAACAACTGCAACGCAAATCATCAATATTCGTGATAACGAAAGACCTACTTTCACAAGCACACCTGCTGATGTGACCGTAGAATGTACTACAATTCCTCAGCCTGCTAATCCAAAAGCAACTGATAATTGTGATACTGATGTTACAGTGACTGTTTCTGCTGGTTCGCCAATTGTTGGAAGTGCTACTTGTGGTTACTATATCATTTACACTTATACAGCAACAGACGATTGTGGAAACGTTGCAACAACAACGCAAAAAGTAACCGTTATTGATACAAACAAGCCAACGCTTGTAGGTGTTCCTGCGGATACTTATGCAAGTTGTGACAATACTGGAATTACTGTTCCTACAGTAACAGCAACAGATGCTTGTGACAAAGACGTAAAAGTAACATACAAAGAAGAAAAATTAGGTACAGGTTGTACTTCTAAAATTGTAAGAACTTGGACAG
>JAYWHK010000191.1:0-3146 GCA_043777755.1 Saprospiraceae bacterium | reverse complement strand
TTACTGTAAAATATTAAGTGATAGAAAAAAGCATTCGTTATGGGTTGTAAAAGATGCAAAAAAAAGTATTATTTTGTAAAAAAACATTTATTTTTGTCGCTAAATTCAATAAAATGGCAATTAAAATAGAAACAATCATTACTGATGAAGCGGGCAATCGAGTAGTTGTTCATCATCAATACGAAGAAGAAACATCTTTGTTGGACAAAAATATAGACGATATAGAATCTTTGATAGTGAAAGCAAAAAGAGACATTGGCAAGTCCGCTGAATTAGAATTGCTGCGCTTGAATCAAAGTGATTTCACGAAAAAAAAAAAGCGTTAGGGTATCGTCTGAACGGCACAAACAAAGTAAGTATTAGAACCTTACAAGGTATTCAAACAGTTGATAATCAGCGTTATATAAGTAAAGATGGCTCTAATTTTTGTACGTTTTTATCCTCACACACGAGTGATATTGGGCAAGAACACGGATACCAAAGTAAAGGGCTTTTGGAATTTATGAGTAATTATGCGATTAAATTATCGTATAAAGACACCTCGGAACTGTTGTCCCGTTTTATAGGCGAACAGATCTATACAGGCAGTCAAATACAGCATAAGATAGTAGAATTAGAGCCACTTATCTCTACTCATTTGGAAAAAATATATACTAATCAGCAGTTATCATTTAATTTTGTAGAAACAGATAAGTCATTTTTGTACGATAAAGACAGCGACGAAATTTGTTATTTTGATGACGGTGTAGGCGTAACGAAACAAAAAGAGAAGCGTGGCGATAAAAGCTACGAAAAAGAGACCAAATATGTACAAACAGATGTGGTATTGATTGAAAATCCTGATAAATCTTATCGATACCTAAGCGAAAACAAAAAAGTTGAAAGCAAATTGGATTTAGAGCAACAAATTTGTTGCCATTTATCGGTTGTTCATCAGCCTATTCATACTATTTTACCCTTTGTCGCCATTACAGATGGCGCAAGGTCAATTCGGTGCAGAATAGAGCGATTATTGGGCAAAAACGTATGTATTATACTGGATTGGTATCACTTAGAAACAAAAATATGGCAATATATGAGCCGTTTAGGGCTAAAAAAAGACAAAAAGGAGCAATACGCACAACAATTGTTACACTATTTGTGGCACGGTTACTCGACGGATGCGCTGATTTTTACCGAGCAAGCAATCAACGTTGTACCTAATCGGGTATATATTTTAGAAGAATTGCAAAATTATATACTCAAACATCAAGACGAAATTATTGACTATGATACCCGTTGGCGTTTAGCTCAAAAGGTAATCGGCTCTGGTAGAGGCGAAAAAGCAAATCATCAAATTATTGCTAATAGACAAAAGCATAATGGTACGAGTTGGAGTGAAAAAGGAAGTAACGCTATCGCTTCAATCGTTCAACTAAAAGTTAACAACCAATGGGAGAAATTTTGGAACATGGCTGCTTGAAATCAATCCATTTTCTATCACTTAATATTTTACAGTAAGAATTAAATTGATAAGTCCAGCGATTGCGCCACCGCCATAAAGCGTTGATGCTCCGCCTTTTATGTATTCTACTTGGCGCAAATCCAAAGGCGGAATTTGCATAATACTCAAACTGCCCGAAAAGCCACCATAGATAGGAAAACCGTCTTTGAGTATCTGCGTGTAACGCCCGTCAAGTCCTTGAATACGCACATTAGCCGTATTGCTCGTGGCAGATGTTTGTTGCACTTGAATGCCTGTGCTGTGCGTAATTAAGTGGGCGATTTTTGAAGGATCCATTGAGCTTGCCTCGTCAATTTCTTCTGTCAAAGCCTCAACTCTTGTGGGAATATTTTCGATGCTGCGATTGCTCCGAGTTCCTTCGATGATGAGTTCTTCGATTTCTTCTTCGCTTGCATTGAGTTGAATATCAATGACTTGTGTATTGCTTGGGAACTCAAAATTTTTCTCCAAAGTTTCATAGCCAACATAAGAAAAGACAATAATTTGTCTGCCATTAGCAATGTTTTTCAAGGTTAGGACACCTTCAGCATCAGTCGTTGCGCCAATATTTGTTCCTCTCACAAGACCGTTTGCGCCAATCAAAGGCTCTTTATTTTTCGCATCTTTGATGCTAAATTGCTGTGTATTTTGAGCTGTTAAGGTTAATGTATATAGATACGCCATAAGGCATAAAACGATATGTTTCATTTTATGAATATTTTTAAATTAAAATAAAATTTATTTACAAAAATGGAGGTTTGTTTTAAAAACGTGGCGGTTGTAAAATGGAAAATAAGTAACTGGAAATCAGGTTTTTAGAAAAGAAAAAAAGATTTTTTTTCTCAAAGAAAAGGGGAGTAGTAGTATTTTTTAAGAATGAAAAATACCTAATATCTTCTACAAAAAAAGCATTGATGAGTGTAAAATGTCCGTGGCAGTGCATAGGTAAATTTTCGTGCTTAGTGTCTGCATCGTGGTGTTGCTCATCGGCATAATGCAAATATAAAAACTGCGAAATTGAAAGCGTACTGTTTTCGGTACGGTGTTCTTTGAAATGTTCGATAAGGGAAGGTAAGCGCAGCAATTCCACAAAGGCATTATGCCCAGTAGCCAATTGAATAACCAATATGTATATTAATAATCGCTTCAAAAATTGCATTTAATGAAAAAATTAAGCAAAGATAATTTTATTTTTGCAATTATCAAAATTTATTATACGGAATGTAAGTATTAAATTCAATTTTTGAGTTAGCATTTTGGAGGAAAAAGGAAAGCCCGTTACTTTAAACGGGCTTCATTGAATCTTCAATTTTTAACCAAAACTTACGCATCTTTACAGTGGCAATTGTTATGCCAAATTTTATATTTTTAACTATATATAGTGTCTTTATTTTCAGCGTTTTAGAAGAGAAAAGGAAAGCCCGTTACTTTAAACGGGCTTCATTGAATCTTCAATTTTTAACCAAAACTTACGCACCAAACTACATTCAATATGTATGCCAAAATGTTAAAATTTTAAAATATTAATTAATTAAATATAATTTGTGACACTATTTTTTATTGTTAATACTCGATGTTCCAGTTTTTGAAATTTTAGGTATAAATTTTTTAGACACTAAAATTTTATAACATTTTTATAATTTTTATAAAAATAAAATATCAA
>JAYWHK010000190.1:0-8749 GCA_043777755.1 Saprospiraceae bacterium | reverse complement strand
AAAACACTTATTAGCATATCTTTATGTTTCATTTTCTAACACAAAGATAGGCGATTTTATCATAAGCTAATAATTCGAAATACTGGAACATCGAGTATAAAATAAAATATCCTTACAAATGGATTAGAATTGACTGAAAAATAGATAAATAAATACAATATCAATACACTCCACACTACATAGATTCCACAAACAATTCCTAATAACGGATTTTGGTTTAGCGAAAACCGTAAGTAAACAAAATTAACATAATCAATATTAAAAATAAGAGATTCCAATACTATCACTAAGAATGTAAATATCAATGCTACAATACTTGACTTAGATGTTATATTTTCGTATAAAAAGTATATATTATTTTTAATCACTTTTATATTATTTTATGTTAAAATTTAAAATTTAGATTCCATATTTTTCCTAATTACCATATAAAATAGTATTTTTACGCAAATTTACATAAAATTTATTAGTTTTAGCAAAAAATTTAGCAATGAAAAAAAAATATGGTTTCCTATCAATTTTATTAGCCTTATCTTTCTCTCTTTCCGCTCAGATGTGGAATGGAAAGGATACATTATACGGTAATGAGTGGATTAATTATGCCCAGACTTACTACAAAATGAAAATCGCAAAAGATGGTATTTATAAAATTAACTATCAAGACTTAAAAAATGCTGGTATTCCATTGGCAAATGTCAAAGGGAATCAGCTCAAAATTTATGCACTTGGGAAAGAAATCCCTATCTACATTAGCAATAATAACCTTTTTACAAACAATGATTATGTAGAGTTTTATGCAAAAAAAAATAGAGGTGAATTAGATGCTGAATTGTTCCGTACTCCACTTACGCATCAGATGAATCCAGCCTATAGTATGTTTAATGATACAATAAGCTATTTTTTGACATGGTCTAATTTGCCATCCAATAACTTTAAAGAAATTACTAATAATTTGGTCAATCCTCCTATCAAGGAAACTCATTGTATGTATCAAATAGATACAACTTTTCATAGCTTTGATTTGCTAAATGGAGGTTATGATAAATATTACGAAAAAATCATAACCAGTAATTTGACACTCAGCTCTTTTGATATGGCAGAAGGTTTTGCAAGTACTTATCTTAATACTCGTAAAATACCATTTTCATTAGATGGCTTAATTAAAAATAATAAGAAAGCTATTGTGGAAGGTCGGCTTGGTTTTGGAAAAGTATTTCCAGCTGCCGCTACGATTCCTCCTTCTATACACTATTGGGAAGTTAAGTACAATGGTGTTTTATTAAAAAAAGATTCGTTAGCCAATGAATTTAATACACGTAATTTTAATATAGAAATTAATAATACCGATTTAGACAATTCATCATCTATTGAAATTAACAGTAAAAATGGTGTTCCATTAGATAAGCATAGAATAGCCTATTTGCGCTTTACTTATCCACATTCATTTAATTTTAGTAAAAAAAGAGTTTCTTTCGAATTAGATGCTTCCAATGCAAGTAAATACTTAGAAGTTGAAAAAATTAATGTATCAAACCCCGTTCTGTATGACTTAACTAATAATTTAAGACTAACACCGACTGTTGAGAATGGTATTATCAAAGCTGTTATTCCTCCTTCGTTACAAACACGAAAAATATTAATTATAGATAGCCCTGATTTCAATAAAGTTGTCCTTGAACCCGTAAAATTTGTAGATTTTAAACAAAATACAGGAAATTATATCATCCTTTCAAATCCTGTTTATTACAAAGACCCCAAAAGTAATAGTAAAGACTGGGTGAAAGAGTATGCAAACTATCGTTCAAGTATTGATGGTGGTAGTTACAAATCAATCGTTGTAGATATTCAACAGCTATATGATCAATTTTCTTACGGAATTGATAGGCACTGTATGTCATTACAAAATTTTTCAAATTTTGCTGCTGCTAAATGGAGTGCAAAATCACTTTTTATTATTGGAAAAGGATTAGAGTATAGAGAACTAAGAGACCCTAATTATTTTGCGAATTTTAGCTCATTTTTAACTGTCCCAACTTATGGATTTCCAGGAAGTGACAATCTAATTACAGCAACAAAATGGAGTCCAAAACAAAAACTAAGTGTTGGAAGAATTCCTGTCCTATCACCTGATGATGTTAGAATATATCTAAAGAAGGTAAAAGAGTATGAATTAGTACAAAAAAATGCAAATAGTAATATAAAAGATAGACTTTGGTCTAAGAATGTCGTACATTTGGTTGGAGGTTACCCAGAATTTTTGACCAGCCTTAATGGAATGGCAAATGTAATTATCAATAATAAATTTGGAGCGCAAGTTTCAACGTTTTACAAAACGAGTTCTGACCCAGTACAAAGTTCTAACTCTGAGCAAGTAAGAAAAAGAATAAGAGAAGGTGCAAGTATTGTGAATTATTACGGTCACTCCTCTACATCTAATCTTGAATACTCTCTTGATGGACCCAGTGAATTGGAAAATAAAGGGCGTTACTTTTATTTTTTAGCACATGGGTGTTATTCAGGACAAATACATATACCTACTAAATCGCTTGGACCAAGTTATATTTTTCAAGAAGACGGTGGCGCAATAGGATTTTCTGCTCCTTCGAGCTTCGGACTAACAGGAATGTTAGATAATTACGGTAGTACTTTTTATTCTGAAATTGGCGGTCGTTCTTATGGTAAAACAATAGGAGAAGCCATAAAAAATACAGTAAATACATTAAGTACCACCATTTATAATCCTGCAATCCTTCACAACATGACTTATCAGGGAGATCCTGCAATTAAACTTATAACAGCTCCAACACCTGATTATACTATTGACTTAGCCAGTATTCAATTTCAGCCCGAAGTAATAACAACACTCACTAATCGTTTTCGACTGAACTATAGGGCTTATAATCTTGGTCGTGCAGATAAAGATACCATCAGTGTATCATTAATTAGACAATTGCCTGATGGCACAAAAATAGTAATAAAAAAAGATACCATTAAAGGTTTTTCATATCAAAAAGAATTATTTTTTGACATAAATGGTGCTGGAGAATACTCTGGCGGAAAAAATATTTTTTACTTAAAAATTGATGCTGATAATCGTGTATCAGAACTTCCCTCTGACGCAGAGCTGAACAATGATGTTAATGACGGAAAAGGTATAGAACTCAATATTTTAACAAACGATGTAAACTTGTTAGAACCGAGAAATTTTTCTATCATTAATAAAGCATCACTTACACTTAAAGCAATTCCATCAGATGTTCTTTCCAATTCTCAAAAATATATTTTTGAATTGGATACAACAGCTAATTTTAATAGTTCAATCAAACAAAGAAAAGAAATAGTTCAAAGTGGAGGAGTTATGAATTGGACACCTCTTATTAATTTTAAAGACAGTACTGTTTATTATTGGAGAGTTTCTCCTGACAGTACAATTACTTCGCCATTTAAATGGCGAAATAGCTCTTTCATATATCTAAAAAATGCTTCAGAAGGTTGGAATCAATCTCATTATTTCCAATTTAAAGATAATAATTTTACATTTATTGATTTGCTAAATAAAGATAGAAGATTTAATTATCAAGGAAACTCGACAGGAGTGAATATTAAAAATAATGACCTTAATATATTAAGACCTTCGGTAGGAATCAATGAACTCACTTCTTCTTTTAAGTATTACGCTATGCTTGATGGTGTAAATGCTGGCGTGATGTGTTGGGTTTTTAATGATACAACTGGGCTTCCATGGGTAAGTAGAATTTATCCTGGCACTCCAGCTCACAAAGCAAGTATTCAAGGATATACATACGATAAAATTGATTATTTTTTCCCATATCGAACAGATAATCTAAACGGTAGAAAAGATTTAATCAAGTTTTTAGATACAATACCTTCTAAGAGCTATGTGATTTTTATGACCGTACAATATAATCCAGCAAAATATTTACCAGAAAAATGGGCTGCCGACTCAATTACTATAGGCAAAAATATCTTTTCCGTTTTAGAGAAACAAGGGGCAAAATTGGTAAGAAACTTAGAAAAAACAGGATCTGTGCCATACTTCTATTTTTATAGAAAAGATGATCCTACTTATCCAAGAGGAGAAAAAATTTGGAATCCTAATAATCCCGACGCAACAATCGGATATATTGCCGAAATCAAAGGTTTCTGGTACAAAGGCTCCGTCAAATCCGTAAATATTGGCGCAGCATCTAAATGGTCAGCAATACATTGGAGACAAAGTGAAGTAGAAGCAAAAGATACAGCATTTTTGAATGTCTATGCCATTAAAAATGATGGCAAAGAAGATGTTATTTTTAGCAAAACAACAAAAAATATCATTGATATTTCAACCTTAGACCCTGTAAAATATCCTAATTTACGCTTAGAATGGTATTCTCGAGATTCTACCAAACGAACTTCTCCGCAACTCGATTATTGGAGAGTGCTTTACGATGGTGTTCCCGAAGCTGTACCTAATGCTGTGAAGCTATTTAAATTCCAATCCGATACGTTACAGCAAGGTCAAGCTCTTGAGATGTCTTTGGCAGCTGAAAATGTCAGTAAATATGATATGAAAGACTTATTGGTCAAATTTAATTTGAAAAAATCTGACAACACACAAGTCAATTATTATCAAAAATACAAACCTTTATTGAATAATGATACTGTAATTACTCGTTTTAGATTGGAAACAAGGGATTTGGAAGGCAAAAACACCTTAACTGTTCAGCTGAATCCAAACAAAAATCAAGTAGAACAAGATACAAGTAATAATTTTGCTTATTTGAATTTTGTTGTTGAAAAAGACAAACGAAATCCATTGGTTGATGTTACTTTTGATGGTACTCGAATTTTGAATGGCGATATTGTTTCGCCAGAGCCAAATATTGTGATTCAGATGAAAGATGAAAATAGGTTTTTACTCTTGGACGACACCTCATTGTTCCGAATTTATCTGCGTTCACCTGACGAAACCAAGGCGCAGCTCATTAATTTCGATGGCGTAAAAATGAAGTTCATTCCTGCAACAAGTGCTAAAAACAACCGTGCAACCGTAGAATTAAACCCAAAATTCATCAAAGATGGAGATTACGAACTGTTGATAAAAGCAAAAGATGCAACAGGAAATAAAGTTACAGATTACCAATTGACGGATAAAGATAAAGGAAATGCAGATTTTTTTAATTATCGTTCAAGTTTCAAAGTCATTACAAAATCAAGTATTTCAAAAATATTGAATTATCCAAATCCGTTCACAACTTCTACACACTTTGTTTATACACTGACAGGGAAAGAGCCACCTGCATATTTCAAAATCCAAGTGATGAGCGTCAGTGGAAAAGTCGTAAGGGAATTGACACAAGACGATTTGGGCGAACTCCGCACTGGCACACACCAAACCGATAAATCTTGGGACGGCACTGACCAATTCGGTGATAAACTTGCCAATGGCGTTTATTTATACAAAATCATCGCTAAAAAAGCCAACGGAGAAAACTACGAAAGCCACGAAACAGGTGCTGACCAATTTTTCAAAAACGATGTTGGTAAAATGGTAATTTTGAGGTAAAATTCTTATTTTTTCAAAATATTTTATGGAGCATACAAAATTTTGTATGCTCCATACTTTTTTATTGCTATACTTTTTTATGTACAAATTCATTTTTATTATCCTAAAATACATTCAAAAACTTGGATTCTGTAAAGGTCTTCAAATTTTTTACTTTTTAAAATGGTCCTCGCAAAACTATTTTTATCTGTCTTTTTTGAAAAAAAATATTTTTTTTCGCCCAAAATCAGAAGATAGATATACTTTTTTTGAAGTTTTTTTAAAAGAATGTTACCAAGTAAAAACGTTATTGCAAAGCGACAAAGTACAAAACATCATTGACGCTGGCGCAAACGCAGGTTTTGCAAGCCTTTATTTTCGTTCACAATTCCCAAAGGCTACTATTATCGCTATTGAACCAGAAAGCAAAAATTTTGAAATTTTAGTAAAAAATACCCAAGACGATACTCGAATTATTGCTCAAAAAACGGCTTTATGGAATGAATCTACTTTTTTAAAAGTAAAAACAAGCGATAGCAACCGTAATTTTTCAGTTGTTAAAGCAACAGAAAACGAGCAAGATGCCTTCATTGCAAGCTCTATCCAAGACATTATGAAGCAGAACCAATGGAAATGTATTGATGTGTTAAAAATAGATATTGAAGGTGCTGAAAAAGAAGTGTTTAGCAAAAATTACGAAGAATGGCTTCCTCTAACCAAATGTATTGTAATGGAAATTCACGATGACATGAAAAAAGGTTGCTCAAAAGCTGTTTTTTCAGCCGTAACTCAATACAATTTTTCTACTTATATCAATGAAGGTAATTTTATATTTATCAACGAAAATTTTAAGTAAAAAATTTTCTCCACAAAAAAACATACCAAATCGTATCCATCGCCACATAACCCAACACCATCACCCAACAAAATACAGCCATGTCTTGAAAAAAATAAATGCTCATAGGCAACAAAATCAGGTAACAGAAAAGTTGAAAACAATTGATGTAAAATTCTACTTTGAAAAAACCAAGCGTTAGTGCAAGTGTATTTGTCAAACTTCCTACGCAACGGGTCATGCCTATAAAAATCAAAATCTGTAAAAGCGCAACACTTGGCAACCACTTCTCTCCATACCAAAATGGGAGTAAATAGGGAGTAATAAAATACCCAACAAAATATAACAAAATTAGGGGCAATGAAAGTCTAAAAATACTTTGCTTAAAATCTTTCAATAAATCTTCTTTATTTTGCTTTAATTTTGCCCAAATCGGCATTTTCACCTTCATAAACATCGGAATAATGGCATATACAGGCTTCAGAGCCAAATCCCAAGCCAACGTGTAGTACCCTAAATTTGTTATACCAAAGTATTTCCCTACCAATAAATTGTCCATATTTGTACTAAGCATATTGATTGTTTGCGCACTCATGTTATAAGTACATTTCATCAAAATAGACTTTATTTCGCTTATTTTCCCAAAAAATGTAGGGAAAAAGTACTTTTTGCCTACAAAAACCTGTAAAACACTACTCAGCACTACCCTACTCAAGAAACCCAACAACAACGCCCATTCGCCCATGCCTAAATACGTTATAGTTAGTGAAATAAACAACTCTAAAAGACTTGAAGCAATCTGGATTTTATTTAAATTTTTAAATTCTAATTCCTTGATTAACAACGAATTAGATATATTACTTATGCCATAAAACAGCAAAATCAATGCTCCAATTCGGGTAAATATAACAAAATTAGGGAACGTAAAAATAATCGAAAATAATGGTGCAGTACAAAACAAAAGCAAATAAACAACAACGGAAAAAATGAGATTACAATAAAAAAGCGTAGAAAGTTGCTCTTGTGAAAGGTTTTTTTCTTGAATCAATACATTCCCGACTCCTGCAATCGCAAAAGGATTCAACATTCGCACAATGATAACACCAAGCATCGCTTCGCCATAAAGCGTAGGGCCTAAATATTTAGACAAAACAAACAATTGTATCAATTGTACAGACATTTGCACAATTGTTCCTAAGACCGTCCATTTT
The DNA here is from genome assembly GCA_043777755.1 of Saprospiraceae bacterium. Lineage (GTDB taxonomy): Bacteria > Bacteroidota > Bacteroidia > Chitinophagales > Saprospiraceae > CANHEE01. Next base: position 1,155 of record JAYWHK010000190.1, on the reverse strand, counting down.
AACCCAAACCAAGTATTTACTTTGATATTCTCCAATGAAATGTTATTTTTGCGACAAATATAATTGAAAAATGAAAGTAGAGAAATATTTTGATGCAATTTTAGCAATTACAACAACAACATTATTTTGTTTGATTTGCCAGCATGGACTTTATCTTGCAGGTGGAGATTCCATGCACTACTACGAAATTGCAGAATGGAGCAAACGAGGAGAAGCTGTTTCTCAATATCCAACAAGTATTCCAATCCAAGAACCGACGCATTATACTCTAGGGACTGCGCTACTAACTGGTTTTTTAGCATACATTTTCAAGGCAGAAATACTGAATACATACACGTATCTAAATGGATTTTTTCTACTTGCGAATGTTTTATTGTTTAGATATTTAGCAAAAAGAGTGTTAAAAGATAATTTATTGTCTTTTTTTGCAGCACTTTTATTTTTATTCGACTACGGAACAGCGGCTTGTCATATTGAACTTAGCAGCGAACCGCTATTTATGTTTTGCTTTTTTTCCTATCTGCATTGCTGGCTGAATTACAAAGAAAAGAACCGTACCATAGATTTAATATTATTGGCAGTTTTTAGCGGATGCGCTACGGTCACTCGCTACATTGGTATCGTATTAATTGTTCCAGTGCTATTTATTTTGTTTTTTAAGCAAAAAAAGTACTTTAAAGAACCGCTTATTTACTTATCTATTTATATGATATTCCCGATTCTTCTTTTCTTCCGAAATATTATTTTTTTCGGTAAAACAACTGATAGGCTTTGGACAATGCACCTTTTACCATTCCGAAAAATTTTACAATTCGGACAAACATTAGTAGGCTGGTTTTCGCCACTAATTTATACAAAAGAATTTCGATTCGTTGGCTTAATCTTGGGCGGATTATCTTTTATTTTTTTTACAAAAATTATTTTTCACACTATCCAAAATGGTGGTATAAAAAAACTTATTTTTTGGGAAAATGAAAATAAAAAATATGAAAGTAAAACAAAAAATAAGGGCGTATTACTATTGGATAGTATTGCTAACTTAGATTTTTTTACAGTATTTATCACTACTGAGCGGCACGGTTTTATTAAGCGGAATTAAATTTTATAATTACTTGATAATCAATATTTTGTGCTATTAAGTTTTTCAAGTAAAGT
>JAYWHK010000189.1:0-24147 GCA_043777755.1 Saprospiraceae bacterium | reverse complement strand
TGTTATCCGTTCTGTTATCGATACCCTTCGTAAAAGAGGTGTAGAGGTACTTCCATGCCTAACTCAAATCATCAAAATACAACCTGTGTAGTTACTTTATTTTTATAAATATTTTTAAAATAAATAAAATGGCTTCGCCATCAATAAATCACTGAATGATTATCAAAAAAGGAGTAAAAAAACATTTTTCTCGAACTAAAACCATGTAAAATAGTTATTTCGTTTGAAGTATTTTTGTGTTGCAAATGTAGGTTATTTCTCCAAAATAAGTCGTTTTTTATCGTCCAAATCAATAAATTATTCGATTGTTTTATAATGATAAAAGCCATTTCAATCTTTTGACTGAAATGGCTTTTATTTTATCGCTGTTTCTTTAATTCTTCTTTTATTTTTCACTATTCGTATATTGTTTGTAAACCAAAATGCAATCCAAACTACTACAAGACTAATCAGTAAATTGCCAATGCTTGAAATGCTGAATGCCGCAAAGAGTACGATTAATAAACTACCCATTTTAAGTTCAAAATACTCGTCAATTAGGCTTAATTCTTCATCTGTCAAAGGAATAATACTGTTTTAGTTTACCAAGCATTTTGTTGAGATGTAATTTAATTTAATTTAAGTACTTTTTTTATCCTGATATTTTTCTCATTAACATTTCAAGTGGTCCTCTACCAAATGTCTTTGTCCATAAAACGCTAAACAATACACTCCCTAAAAAGTAACAAAATGAAAATGCCAAAATATAGTCAGGTGAAAGTATTTTACTCATTTGCAAAAGACCACCTGGATATTTAGAACCTGTCAAAAACTGAAAAATCAACATTCCAATTGTCAAGTGCTGCACATAGTTTGTAAGTGTCATTTTACCTGTATCAGACAACCATTCAATTAGCATATTTTTTTCAAATTTTTCTCCTATCCAAATGCAAAAAATTATTACCATCAAAGCAAATGAGGCAGTAATAATCATAAATGGAAGATAGGGCGGAAAATAATCGTAGTTTATATAGTCCAAAACTGGTCTGTCAAACTGTTTGTGCAGTGAGTATTTTCTTAATCCTTCAAAAAGCACGAAAAGGGTTAGACTTATAAGAAAAAGGTATTTTCTAATTTTTGAGTCGTTCCAATTAATTCTGCCCAACCACATCCCAAGTAAAAAATAGGCAATCCAAGGAAAAACAGCGTTCCAACCATTGTAAAAAGTGTTCCTCAAAAAACCATTAATTGTCCAAAAGTCTTCGTATTTAAACGTAGCAATATCCCAACTCGTGAAAACTGGAATAATGAAAAGCAAGACATGGAAAGTTAGAATTGCCAAAATTGCACCAATCAAATAATATCGTTTCGGAATAAAAAGAATAAATGCTGCAATGTGCATATAACTGCCATAGAAATGCAGAATATCACCAGCCCACCAATTATAAAGCAAAAGCCCAAGTGCAAATAAAAACCAAGAACGTTTTAAAACAATTGATTTGTATTTTTTTTTGTCTTGTTGGGAATAAGTTAGGTAATTACTCGTCATTAGAGAAACGCCCATTCCTGCACAAATAATAAAAATAGCCGTTGAATTGCCCGTAAAAATATTTAAAAATTGTCCAGTTAGTGATTTATCTTGAAATGAGCCAAAGCTAAAATTAAAGTTCACAATGAACATTCCAAAAATAGCATAAGCTCTCGCCAAATCAAAACCTTTGATTCTTTGTTGCCCCATTTTGTGTCAAAGTTTTATTTTTAAGTCACTTATAGGTTAGTATAGTGAAATGTGAAATTCAAAATTTAAAATTCAAAACCCTTGCTGTCCGCTGTTTTATTTGCTTGTCAAATTCTCATTTAACAACAACCGCCACCTGGTGAACAGCAAGAAGTTTGAACTTGTAATTTTTCTTCTGGAATACCACAATTGTCTTTTGCTAAACAATCCGTTTGCTTACTTATCAAAATGAACGTATTGTTTTGGAAGTCTAAACTATATTTTCCAATCGTTTCGGATTGATATTCTACTTCAATTTCCAAATCTTCAATTCCTAATATCTCTTCGGAAAGTTTGATAATGTTCAACAACTTAGTTGGCTTTAATCTATGTTCAAAATCGTTTGCATTCCAAAGTTGAAAATTTGCAACTTTTTCATTTCGGATTGTTCCACCGCAGTCGATAAAGTTTTTAGTAATCATTCCCACTTCGGTTACGTGAAAATGTTCTGGAACAAAGTTTCCGTTGTCCAATTGAAAAGCTACGTTTTCTAAATTGGGTAATATGTTTTTTATTTCTGATAATTTCATTTTTTTATATTTTAAGTTTAATGAAAAGTGGATTTTTTATTTCTATTAGTATTGATTTAATTCTTTCTTTCCCCAATTTGCTGGCGCCACATCGCATAATACAAGCCTTTTTCGAGTAAAAGAGCCTCGTGTGAGCCTTGTTCGATGATTTCACCTTTTTCTAAGACAAAGATTTTATCAGCGTGCATAATGGTAGAAAGGCGGTGCGCAATCATAATCGTAATGTGGTCACGTTTGGTAGCGATGGCACGTACTGTCTGCGTAATATCGTCTTCGGTGATGCTGTCTAATGCAGAAGTGGCTTCGTCAAAAACAAATAATTTTGGTTTGCGGAGCAATGCTCTTGCAATAGAAAGACGCTGTTTCTCTCCTCCCGAAACTTTCATGCCGCCTTCGCCAATGACCGTGTCCAAGCCTTTGTCGGAACGTTCCAAAAGATTTTTACAAGCTGCTTTTTCCAGTACATCAAGCATTTCAGCGTCGCTTGCGTTGGGATTTACAAAAGTAAGATTTTCTCGGATTGTACCAGAAAAAAGTTGTGTATCTTGAGTAACAAATCCTATCTGATGACGAATATCTTCTACATCAACCTCATTGGAATCAACGCCATTGTACAAGATTCTACCTTCTTGTGTTTTGTAAAGCCCAACCAAAAGTTTGACCAAAGTGGTTTTTCCTGCGCCCGAAGGCCCAACAAAAGCAACAGTTTCTCCTTTTTTTACATTAAAACTGATGTTTTCTAAGGCTTTTGTTTTAGCGGATTTGTGCTGAAAAGTTACGTTGTCAAAAGTCAATGCTTCTATTTCACCTAATGGAATAGGATTTTCAGGTTTTTCTTCAATGGGAGAATTTATGATTTTTTCAAAATTTGCCAATGACGCTTCCGCTTCACGGTAACTCAAAATGACGTTACCAACTTCTTGTAAAGGATTGAAAATGAAGAAACTATAAAACTGTAAAGTCATTAATTGTCCAATCGAAACATGGTCTTTAAAAATCAAATACAGCAAAATAAATAAAATGCCTTGTCGTAAAAAATTTACCAACGTTCCTTGTACAAAAGCTAAAGAACGAATAGTACGTACTTTTTTCAGCTCCAAACCTAATATTTTTTGGGTTGCTTTGTTCAAACGGACAATTTCTTGGTCGGTCAATCCCAAACTTTTTATCAACTCAATATTTCTCAAACTTTCTGTTGTCGAACCAGCCAAAAGATTGGTTTCTTTTACGATGGTTGTTTGTACCAATTTTACTTTTTTTGATAATTTATTGATAATAAAACCCAATATGAACGATGCCGCAAAATAAACAGGAATCAAGCCAGAATATACTTTTGTCGCATAAACCATCACGAAAATAATACCAACAATACTGATAAAAACCACATTGATAAAACTCATAATAAAACGTTCTGTATCAATGCGTACTTTTTGTAAAATATTCAGTGTTTCGCCGCTTCGTTGGTCTTCAAAGGCTTGGAATGGTAGTTTTAAAGAATGGCGAAGCCCATCGGTATAGACTTGTGCGCCAAATTTTTGAATCACAACATTCGTCGTATAGTCTTGAAATGCTTTTGCAATGCGGCTGACCATCGCAACGCCCATACTTGAAAGTATCAACAATCCAACGCTTTTGATAAAGGTAGCTTCGTCGTAATCCTTAGGGTGATTGGCGAAAGTATCAATGATTTTTCCGAAAATAAGTGGATCAAGTAGAGAGAATACTTGATTGATGGTGGCTAAAATAAAAGTCAAGAAAATAAGACTTTTGTAGTTTTTAAGGTAACTTAGTAATAGTTTCATATATTGTTTTGATGAAAAAGACAATTAAAACTACTAAGACGAAGGAGTGTTCGTTTTATTTCAAAAGGAAACCCTAACTTTTACTTGAAAGTTAGGGTTAAGAGAAAAAATGGGGCTTAAAGTTGTTTAGTTTTTTGAGCAGATGAATTTCTGGCGAATACGGTGTTATTGTTTTTTAGGCGCACTCTGTCAAGGAGATTTTTTTAAATTGAGCTTCACGGCTTATACTTTAGTTCTAAGCGACCAAGAGAATTGAATACTTTCACTTAAATATTGTTTTTCATTGTCACAAAGTACGTTATATTTTTTTAATTTTACAATAGCAAATGAGTGAAACGGGAATATGAATGAGTGAAACGGATTTTGTAGTTTCAAAAAAATGCTTACTTTTGCAAGTGGATTTGAAAAAAAGACATTGGTTGTTTGTTTTGCTCTTGCAATTTTGTAGTGTTTTTGTAGCTTCGGCGCAAGAACCCTTCTACTGGCATTTGACAGATGAAGATGGTCTTCCCAGTATGACTGTCTATGAAATCCAACAAGCTAAAAATGGTTTGATTTGGATGGGAACTGCCAATGGGCTTTGCTCTTACGATGGTAAAAATTTTCAACGTTATAATTCTGATAAACTGAATGATTCTGAGATTTTGAAAATCAGAATGAGCAGTGATGGCATTGTTTGGGGCGTTAATCTCACAGGACAATTGTTTTATGTCAAAGACAATCAAATTAACTTGGTCACAAATATTGGCGACTACCAGTTGCAGAAAGTAGGTGATTTTGAGTGGCAAGGTGATAATTTGTGGTTGTCAGACAATATTAGTTTTACAGAAAGTAACCTTTTATCCGTAAATAAAGATGATAAGTTTAGTTTAAAGCTCAATGCAATCCAAAAATATGGTTTAATTTCTTGTGTCGGGATAAAAGGAAATGAAATAATTATTACTACTTATGAAAGTGAACTCAATGTATTTAGTGTTAAAGCTAATGGAGGGCTTAAAGAAAAAATTTTAGAAATACATTATAAAAGAAAAGAGCGTAATTTACGGTATTTTCTTTTGAAAGCGATTACAGCAATGATTAAATCAAGGACTGTACAAATTTTTGATAATAACTTTAAATATGTTCTTGATTCATATAAAGATTATGAAAATAACAATTTAAATATAAACATAAATACGATTTTCGCAGACAAATCTGATATTTATGTTATGACAAATAGGGGAGTAACTATTCTCAACGAAAATCAAAAAAAACGCATCTATTTTTCTCAATACAGCATTAATTCCATTTTAAAAGACAAAGAAGGCAATACATGGGTGGCGACAGGTGGAAATGGCGTTATGATTGTACCTGATTTTAAGGTTGATTATTACAACGAATATAACTCTGATATTGCAAATAATAAGGTAACTTCTTTTATGGCTCATAAAAACAGCCTATTGATTGGACACGGTAATGGAGGTATTAGTAGTTTGAATAATAGATTTGAACTATCACTTGAATTTCCGATGGTAACAAATGGAAGGATATTTGGAATGATAAATCATCTTGGGAAAATTCTTGTGTATGGTAACGGAGGTGTTAGCTATTACGATTTTCAGCGTAAAAAAACAGAGGTGTTGCTCAATGGTGGTGCTACAAAATCAATGTATATTGCTCGTGACAATAAGACTCTTTATGGAGGCACTTCTTTTAGACTTGGCATTTTTAAAGCATCTAACTATAATAGTTTCTTAGAACATTTAGGTATTGACAATTGGAAGAGTTTTAAAATTGATACAACAATACTTGTTCGTACCTACGGAATCGCTGAGGATCGTAAAGGTACTATCTGGATAGGTTCTGTCAAAGGTGTTTATACCTATTCTCCTAATGGTGAGATAAAGTTTTTTTCCCAAATTCCTTATGCAATCAATTACATGATGAAGGACAAATTAGGCAGAATTTGGGCTGCGTCCTCGAATAATGGCGTTTTTTGTATTGATAATGGCGAAGTTGTTAAAAATTTTAACTCAAACAATGGTTTGTCGTCCAATTGCGTTAATACACTCACTTCCGATGATCAATTCCTTTGGATTGGAACAAACCAAGGAATTGTACGCTGTGATTTATACGATTATTCTTTGTTTTCTATTTCTAAATACAATGGCTTGCCTACCGATGATATTATTTCGTTGGCGAGTGTGGAGCAAAATCTATTGGTGGGAACAGACAAAGGCTTGATTAGAATGCCTTTTACCTCTATTGTGAAAAATGAAGTTCCTCCTCAAGTTGAGATTAAATCCTTGAAAATCAATGAAAAAGCTCAAAACGATTTTTCTAATTTACAACTCAATTATGACCAAAATAACCTCAATATAGAGTTCATCGCTTATGCGTATAAATGCAAAGGTAATGTTACGTATCAGTATCGTTTGGTAGGCATTGACAACGAATGGGTGACAACCCAAAATAGAGAAGTTCGTTTTGCCAATCTTAGCGATGGCGATTATACTTTTGAAGTAGTGGCACTCAATGAATATGGCATAAAATCAAGCCAAGCGGCACAGCTTGTTTTTTCTATCAATGCTCCTTTTTGGAAAAAATGGTGGTTTTTCCTTGGATTAATGCTGTCCTTGGCTGGAATTTCTGCACTAATCGTAAGGCAGCGTTACAAGCGAGAACAGGAGAAAAGAGAAATTGAACAGCGTTTTCAGCAAAAAATTGACGATTTAAGAATGCAGGCTTTACAATCGCAAATGAATCCGCACTTTATTTTTAATGCACTTAATGCCATTCAGCATTTTTTGACGATGAATGACGATGAAAATGCAACCAAATTTTTAGCACGCTTTGCACGCCTGATTCGTTTGATATTTGAACACAATAGTAAAAAAGAAATTTCTCTGGCGGAGGAATTCGATATGTTGAAAGTATATTTAAGTTTGGAAAAATTACGTTTTGGAGATAAAGTGAATATTGATTTTTCTACGGAATTGCCACCCAACATCAATGAGCATAGTTATTATTTACCGCCATTGCTCCTTCAGCCGATTATTGAAAATTCCTTCAAACATGGGCTTTTTCATAAAAAAATAAGTGGAAATCTTGACATTTCTTTTCATTCTTATGACGAAAAATACATTGCCTGTGTCATAGAAGACGATGGAATCGGTAGGGTAGAAGCGCAAAAAATAAACGTTTGGCGTAAAGGGAAACACACATCGTCGGGTTTATCGTCGGCACAAGAAAGAATCAAAATTTGGCATTTGCAAAACCAACAAAATATCCCAAACAACGGTTTTATCATCGAAGACCTTTATGAAAACGACCAAATAACACCAAAAGGAACTAAAGTAACGATTATTTTTTAACCTGTACTGGCGAATAAAATCGCCTATGGAGCAAACATTAAAAAAAATGCTTAGAGCAATTATCATTGAGGACGAGCCGTTGAGTAGAAAAGCATTAGAAACATTGGTCTTGAAATATTGTAAAGAAGTGGAAATTGTTGGTACAGCTGCAAATGTTGCAGAAGGTGTCAAGCTCATTCATTCTATCAAACCAGAAATTGTTTTTTTGGACATTGAATTGCCTGAGCAAAATGGTTTTAAATTGTTTGATTATTGCGAGTCAGATACGTTTTTTACTATTTTTACAACAGCTTACAGCGATTACGCCATCAAAGCACTCAAAATGTCAGCTGTAGATTATTTACTCAAGCCAATTGACCCTGACGAGTTGGTACAGGCAATTGAGAAAGTAAAAAAACAAAAAAATAAGTTTGAAAATAGAAAAATGGAAGTTCTTCGGAGCAACATTAATGAGAAAGCAAACAAAATTGCTTTACCAGTACAAGAAGGTTATGTTTTTGAAGAAATAAAAAATATTGTCCGTTGTGAAGCGACTGATAATTATACGTTTTTTTATTTTGATAAAAAAGATAAAATGTTGGTTTCCAAGACATTGGGAAATTTTGAAGAAATTTTGAGCGAACATGATTTTCTCCGTATCAACCGAACAGATATGGTGAATCTTCATTTTGTAGCTCAATTTGTAAGAGGAAAAAAACCTACGCTTGTTTTACAAGATGGTACAATTTTGAACGTTTCTGAGCAAAAAAGAAACGAATTAATAGACTTTTATATAAAATAAATTATGGCAGGAAATACTTTTGGCAACTTATTCAAAATCAGCACCTTCGGCGAGTCACATGGCAAAGCCATTGGTGTCATCATTGACGGTTGCCCGCCCAATATTGTGATTGACGAAGATTTTATTCAACATGAAATGGATAGACGTCGCCCTGGTCAGTCCAATATTGTGACACAACGCAAGGAAAGCGATACGATTCAAGTTTTATCTGGTGTTTTTGAAGGGAAAAGTACGGGTACGCCTATCGCCATTCTCATTCCCAATGAAGACCAACGCTCGCACGACTATTCTCACATTGCTGAAAAATTCCGACCTTCTCACGCAGATTATACCTACCATGCAAAATATGGCAACCGTGATTATCGTGGTGGCGGACGCTCTTCTGCACGTGAAACAGCAGCCCGAGTGGCAGCTGGTGCAGTCGCAAAACTTTGCCTTCAAAAGTATGGCATTTTAATTGTGGCGTATGTTTCGCAAGTTGGTGCAATCAAATTGAATAAAAATGCCAACGAAATTGATTTTTCTGACATTGAAAAAAACGATGTACGTTGCCCCGACGAAGAAATCGCCAACAGAATGATTGCGCTCATTAAAGAAGTACGCAAAGATGGCGATACCATCGGAGGCGTTGTGAGTGCGGTCATTAAAAATTGCCCTGTCGGATTGGGCGAACCAGCTTTTGATAAGCTCCATGCTGAACTCGGAAAAGCCATGTTGGGTATCAATGCTGCAAAAGGTTTTGAGTACGGCTCTGGTTTTGGCGGTGTAGAAATGAGGGGTTCTCTGCACAATGATGTTTTTTTTACTGATGAAAATGGACAAGTAAAAACAAAGACCAATCATTCGGGAGGTATTCAAGGCGGAATCAGCAACGGTATGGACATTGATTTTCGAGTTGCTTTCAAACCAGTGGCAACGATTATTTCTGCACAGCAAAGTATTGATACGCATGGTGAAGAAATCGAAATCACAGGAAAAGGTCGGCATGACCCCTGCGTAGTACCGAGAGCGGTAGCAATCGTTGAGGCAATGGCGGCTTTGGTGATTTTAGATTATTTCTTGATTCAAAACGCTCAAAAAAATTGTTAAAGTTTTATTAAACTTTTTTGATGAAAAAAATAAAAAAAATCTATTTTTTTTCATTTATACAATTGATTGTTAAGCATATATATTTTTTTTAGCGTATAAAAAACTATTAAAAAATGATTTATACATTAAAATAAAAACATATATAATTATTTTTATCAAAAAAAATTATCAAAAATCATTTAAAATACATATATTATTTAATTAAATTTAATTTGTCGTACAAGCGAATACTTGTAAGATTCAAAAAAAATAAGTACTTTTGTACATTATTAAAACTACACACAAACTACCTTAAGTTGATTACACTGTAATTGGCTTAGGCATGGATTAAACGAACTTTTTCATCCTTTAACAAAAACCTATCGTACCGTGAGTTGGATCAATACATTTTTTTTCATGAACGAGAAAAAGAAACCGCTTGGCGAACTCGGGAAAGAATCCATCAGGTTACAAAAACCTGAAAGTGTCTTCGGTGGTAGAAAAAGCTCTTACGATGCAGCACAGAAGCCGACTTTGGGTCGTCGTGATGGTTGCGGAGGAGTAACACCACAATAGTGCCATTGTTTTTTATTACTAAATAATCAAACAATACTATGAGAGTTCCTAAAAAAGCTGCTTCGCCTTGCGAAGTAGCTTTTTTGGTGTCAGGGAGTGTGCAAAGGCAATTTTTTTAATTGAAAAATTGTAACTGTTTAGCGTCTAAAAAAATCGAAGATTTTTTATTTTTACCACGGAGAAACAGAGGTCACGGAGGCAAAAAAATTAGCCGAAGGCTAATTTTTTTGTCAAACTCTGTGTTCTCCGTTTCTCCGTGGTAAAAAACTGCAAAAGTGGTAAATAGTTACGAAAAATTTTGAAATGCCAAAAATATAGTATATATTTGCATAAACAAAGAAGCGTATGACTGAAAAAAGATTCAACGATTTAGCGAATAGAAAAAAAATATTAATAGACCAGCTCAAAATTATGGAATTATATCCAGAAGATACAATCAACCATTTTGGTTCTCAGAAGAAAATCGAAGAAAGAGTTGATGAAATACTCGATGAGTTGATTTTAATTGAAAAACTACTAAAAACATAAATAAATTTTATATGAAAAAATATCTTATTTTTTTAGAAAGATACTTAGCTATTGTAGATGAAAGAGAACGATTGGCTTTCATGCGTGGTTATATGCTTCATCTTAGTCCAAAACAATATAAAACCTTTTTTGATTTCAATATAAAACATGGAATTAGTGCGATAAAGGAATTAGCGCAGGCTGGTGAATTTGATTCTAATTCTTTAGACGAAGTGATTGCACTTGCCCAACGAGTCAAGTCTAAATACGCTTCTGTGTCACTTCAGGTGGCTTAGGGTATTCCACATTTGAAAAAAGCTGCTTCGCCCTGCAAAGTAGCTTTTTTGGTATCATAAGTAATTGGGCTAAAATAACCACGTTTATTTCTATAAGCCTACTTAGAGTGACCAAATTTAAAAACTTTTTAACCATGAAATATAAAAATAAATAAATGTTTGAAATTTTAAAAAATATTTTTGTACAAAAAAAACAAGTTGAAACTCCAATAGAAATACCAATTGAATCTTTAAATAAAGATTATTTAAACCAACTTATTGAGAACTTAAAAGAGGTAAAAACAAACGACAAAGCAATTCCATTTACAATACAAGGGCTAAAATCAAAGGGTTTTCTAATAAAAATAGGAGGGCTTTTTGGCTTTATTTCTTTTTCATATATGCCTTGGAATTATCAAAACAAATTGTACTGGCATACTGCTGCCCCGTACTTAATTGGGCATAAATTTTTTGGAAACATTCGTAGCATAATAGAAACTCAACCATTTCAGATAACAGTTGATGGACAGAAGCATTATTTTCAAAAAAATGACTTAGAGGTTGGTCGGTCTTATGAGTGTATCGTAATGCAAAAGGCAAGCTATGGTTTTTTTTTAGAAGCGGGTTTTGACCTCAATTGGCAGTATGGATCATTCGTTGGTTTGGCTCATAAATCAACATTTGCTCACGCAGACGAGTATGAAAGTATCAAAGAAGGTGATATAATAACAGCCTATTTTTACGGCTACAGCATAGACCAAAAATTAATCTTTGGAAAGGATACAAAAGATTTAGGTTTTTTAACAGGCAAATTCGACAAATATATCAATACAATAGTTGAGGTAACAGTCCGAAAATTGCCAAACAATAAGAACGAATATTTTGTTGATAATCTTTATCCTGCAATTTTATCTTTAACAAAGATAACTTATCCAAATAATAAGAACATTATTAAAAAAATTGTAGCAAATTTTACAGACAATGAAAAAATAACCTGTCAAGTGCTTGGAATAAGTAACAAGCAGAAAAAAATTCAACTCAAGTTAATAACGATATAAATTAATGGAGTTGTCTGGGAACGTTTGACTTTCTATATTGCCTTTGTCTGCGCTATAGAAAATTGTGAAATAACATTCCTCACAATCATCTCCGCATGAATCCTTGAATTTTCGATGAACCACAAATGCGTATCCATTCCACCACAAATTACGCCAGCGAGGTAAATTCCTTTGCGGCTACTTTCCTGTGTATCAGGGTTATACGTAGGATGTTTTTTATCATCTTTGCTTAGAGCGATGCCCATTTTTTCTAAAAAATCAAAATTTGGTTGGTAACCAGTCATCGCAATTACATAATCATTCGGAATCGTTGCGATGCCGTTTGGTGTTAAAATATCCAATTCATTTTCTCTAATTTCGGCAATCGTCGAGTTGAAAAAAGCCTTGATACTACCTTCTTTGATGCGGTTCACGATGTCAGGTCTTGCCCAATATTTGACCCGTTGCCCGACTTCTTCACCACGAATCACCATGCTTACATTTGCGCCTTTTCGGTAGGTTTCGAGTGCTGCATCGGCCGCTGAATTGTTTGCACCGACGATGACAATATTCTGTTTGTAATAAAAATGAGGCTCTTTATAATAGTGTGTTACTTTTGCTAAATCCTCTCCGACAACATTCATTTTATAAGGAATGTCATAAAACCCAGTGGCAATAACAATATTTTTTGCAAAATAAGTCATTGATTTAGAGGTTTTTATACAAAAAATATTGTTTTGGTCTTCTTCTAATTCTACGACACTTTCAAAAAGACGAATGTTCAAATCATGCGACTGCGCCACTCTCCGATAATACTCTAAGGCTTCGCTACGTGTTGGTTTTGCATTGTTGGAGACAAAAGGAATGTTCCCAATTTCCAACTTGTCAGAAGTCGAAAAAAAGGTCATGTTAGCAGGATAATTGTACAAAGAATTGACCAACGCACCTTTTTCCAGAATCAAATAAGAAAGCCCATTTTGTTTGGCTTCCAAGCCACAAGCCAAGCCAATCGGTCCAGCTCCGATAATGATGATGTCGTATTGAAAATTTGTATTCATAGAGCAAAGGTACAGTTTTTACTCGAAAATATTTTTCAAAAAAACATTTTGGGTTGTACTTTGTTTATTTGCAAAACTAATCCGTATCTATGAGTAAAGTACAACTCCTTTTTCCGCATCAACTTTTTCAAGACCGTAATTACGATTGCAAATGTTATTTGGTGGAAGAATTTCTTTTTTTTAAGCAATACAATTTCCACAAACAAAAATTGGCGTTTCATCGTGCTTCGATGAAATATTTTGAAGCATTTTTGACTTCAAAAAATGTCGAAGTGGAATACTATAATGCGCCCCAAAACTGGACAGTAAAATGACTAAAAATAAAGTGTAAAAAAATACGCTATTAAGTTAGTTAAACTATTGTGAAAGATGAAAAGAAATCGTCGTATTCACAGTTCGGACTTTAAGTCGAAAGTAGCAACTCCTCTACGACATCAGCTGTGCCTTGTGCTTGGTTGAAAAAGAAAATAAAGTAAAAAAGGCGAAAATGTAAGAGATTAGATGTGTTCTTTTCATTACGAAGGATTATTTTTGTGATAAAAAATGGATAAAATTAATATACTGCAAAATAAATGTATCATTCGTGTATATATAATTGCGATTAACATAATTTTTCTGAAAATTAAGTTAAAATTTAATTTTTCCAAAACTTTGCTTTAACTTTGTCATAAATTTTTAGCTATTTTATGAAAATACTCCACACTGCCGATTGGCATTTAGGACAAAGTTTTATCCATTTTGACCGAAACGAAGAACATCAATTGGCGTTGGATTGGTTGTTAGACCTTATCAAAAATGAAGCGATTGATGTGCTGATTATTGCTGGCGATGTCTTCGATATTGGCAGTCCTCCGAACTATGCTCGCCGAATGTATTATTCTTTTTTGACGCAATTATTGGCTACAAACTGTAAAAATACAGTCATTATTGGTGGAAATCACGATTCTCCTTCGATGTTAGATGCCCCAAGGGATTTGCTCGAATCGCTCAATATCAAGGTCGTCAGTGCTGCAAGCGATAATTTACAAGATGAAATCATTGAAATAAAAAATGCTAAAAATGAATTGCAAGCAGTCATTGCGGCTGTGCCTTTTTTACGAGATAGGGATTTGAAAAGTGCTGTCGCTTTTGAAAGTGGTTACGATAAAGCGGAACAACTCAAAAAAGGCATTTATCAGCATTACCACGATGTTGCGGACTTGTGTAAAAACTACAAAAAAGTGCCTGTCATCGCCACGGGACATCTTTTTGCAAAAGGCTCTCAGGCTTCCGAAAAGCAGGACAATATCTACCTTGGCAATATGGAAAATATCAGTGGTGAGCAGTTTCCAAAAGTGTTTGACTATGTAGCATTGGGACATATTCACCGTGCGCAAACCATTGAAAATCAAGAACATATACGATATTCTGGTTCTTTGATTCCGTTGAGTTTTAGCGAAAATCAAGACAGAAAAAGCGTTACAATTATTGATTTTCAAGGTAAAAAAATTGAAAAAATAACAGAAATTGATGTTCCTTCTTTCCGCAAACTAATCACTTTCAAAGGTGAAATTGATGCTATAAAAGAGAAATTAACAAATTTAGATGCCAAGTTAAAACTGCAACTCGAAACAGATTTTAAGTTAAAATCTTGGGTAGAAATCATCGTAGAAAGTGAAACAATTGCGCCAAATTTGGAACAAGAAATGCAAGAATTTTGTAAATCTATGCACTTGGAAATTCTAAAATTCAGGACTGTTTACAAAAATCAAACTTCATTCGCTACACATTTTTTGGCAAAAGACCTCAAAGAATTGTCTGAAATGGAGGTGTTTCAACAACGCTTACAAAGTGTTCCCGCAGAAGAACACGCTGCGCTGACCGATACTTTCAAGGAGTTGTACGAAATGTATAGGTTGGTTGATTGAGTTTATTGGGTTGATTAAGTTATTACTCACCACATACCTTATTGTTCGTTGTTCTCTGTTCACTATTCGTTGTAAAAAATGCTCTCAATTTGTATTCCTATATATAACCTTGCTGTTGCGGATTTGGTTCGAGCCTTGAATCAACAACGACAACAGCTCCGACAATCCATTCAATTGATATTGATTGATGATGGTTCAAATGTGCATTTTTGTAAAAAAAATCAAGTGTTACAGACGGAAGTTGATGATTTTATTTTTTTAGAAAAAAATATTGGACGTGCTGCGATTCGCAACCGTTTTTTGAGCATTGCAAAAGAGGAATATTTACTATTTTTGGATTGTGACAGTAGCATTATTAGAAGCGATTTTTTAAAAAAATATATTAGCTATATTACTGATAATCAAACATTTGTATTGTGTGGAGGAAATGACTATCCTACTACAGCACCTGAGAAAACACAGCAATTGCGCTGGTATTATTCACACGCTAAAGAAAGCCGAACAGCGAGAAGTACACAAGGTAATTTGACTTTTATGACCAATAATTTTTTAATAAAAAAGGAAATTTTAGAGAAAATAAAATTTGATGAATCGCTTACGCAATATGGGCATGAAGATACTCTTTTAGGCTACGAATTAAAAAAAAATAACATCGCCATCGTTCATTTGGACAATCCTGTAATGAATGATGTTTTGGACAGCAACGAAATTTTTATTGAAAAAACAGAAAAAGGCTTAGAAAATTTGGCAAAAATCTCTCAAAAACTCAATAATGAAAATGGCTTTATAGCAGAAGTAAAAATCTTAAAATTTTATTTTTTATTAAAAAAAATAAAACTAACCCCTTTATTATCAATAAGTTATTGGTTTTTTGGAAAATTATTTCGCAATGCTTTTTGCAAAGGAAACATTAGAAATTTAAAATTATACGATGCTTATAAGTTGATGTATTTGCATCAGTCGTTTATTTAAGTAATTGAGCTACTAAATTTTTCTACACGCTTATTTATCCATTTCGATAATCTCCACATCGTGAATTTTTCCTTCGATGATTGAAAAACGAACAATGGTTTTTACCTTGTGCCAACCTTCTACACCGCAAGCACCTGGATTGATGTGAACAAGGTCGAATTTTGGGTCACGCATGATTTTCAAAATGTGAGAATGTCCTGTGATAAACAAGTTCGGGCGTTTGTTTTCGATTATTTTTTTTGCCCGCAAACTGTATTTACCTGGATAGCCACCGATGTGCGTCATATAAACGGAAAGTCCTTCGCACTCAAAATGTAAGTCCAAAGGATATTTGTGTTCTACGGCAGTATTTTCGTCAATATTGCCATAAACAGCTCTAAATGGCTTAAAATCAGTCAATTGTGTTGCCAAATCTATTTTACCAATATCGCCAGCGTGCCAAATTTCATCAACATTTTTGAAATAATCAAAAATTTTGGGGTCTAAATGACTGTGTGTGTCAGACATTAATCCTATTTTTTTCATATACCTTCAAATTTGCAGTAGTCTAAGTATTTAATAAAATTAAACTGTTGTGAATGCAGAATCAAAAAAGTCCTTTCCTTGGGAAAGGATTTAGGATAGGTTTCTAATACAAGGTTATTTGGTCTAAATCACTTACACTTATCGTATATCTTGGATTGCCAAAACCATCTTTAAATTTTTTATTTTTCACCAATTTCCCTTTGATGATTGCTTTTCGGTTGTGGTATTTGTAACGGCTAAAATTCATCTTATCTGCATCGGTTTCAGTTATCAAAATAGAAACTCGATTGTCAGGAAAACGCTCGTCCGCTTCCAAAACATAGACCAGTTGCGTTTTATCCATGGTTATCTCAGAAGAACCAATTATAGTGCATTTCAAAACAACGTCTTTTCCGATGAATTTTTTAGGTGTTTCGATACAATCTTTAGTTGTAATTGCCGTTTTGAGCAAAGTAGAATCCATCAAAATCTGCGCTTTAGTGGTAAGAGATGCCACTAAAAAGAGAGAAAGCATTGTAAAAAATCGAAAATTTCTAATTGTCATAATTTTTAGTTGTTTTATCTAAAACTGGGTTTGTAAGGTAAAAGTACATAGTTTCAAACGAATTTTATACTTTTTTGCGAATTTTTAGAAAAAAATAACGGAAATTAAAAAATCCCTAACATTTTGAATGTTAGGGATTTTAATTTCCTACTTCCTATATTGCATTTTGAACTTTCCATTTTCAAAACAAACCTTTCTTGGTTTTTCTGCATTTTTCTTTCCATCTCGCTCAAAGTACAAATCAAAAGTTCCTTCAATCGAATTATTCACTGTATCCAATTTGGTAACGTTTATTATACTTTTTCTACTATTGCATATTTTATAACGATATTCTGCAACATCACCATCTTGTGCTAAGGTATTATATGAACAATCTGGCCCACTATATCCCGCTTCAAAACCTTTTGAAACCATTTTGTGCTCCCCTAATTTCCATGGGACACTTACAGAGATGCTTTCTCTCAATGAGGAATCTTGCGAAACAGTCGAAACTCCAAAAAACAGGTTGTTGGGTAGGTATTTATTTGGTAAGGCATAACATCCTCCTTCAAAAGCCTTACCATTTTTACAAGCTGTAAAACTACCATATTGAATATCGCCAGATGCTTTATAAATAACCACTTCATCTTTATTGCAAGCAATCAAAGTAATAAAGATGAAAAAAAATAGTAAATTTTTCATTTTATTTGGTTTTATTTCCTATATTGCATTTTAAATTTTCCATTTTCAAAACAAACCTTTCTTGGTTTTTCTGCATTTTTCTTCCCATCTCGCTCAAAGTACAAATCAAATGTTCCTTCAATCGAATTATTCACTGTATCCAATTTGGTAACGTTTATTATACTTTTTCTACTATTGCATATTTTATAACGATATTCTGTAACATCACCATCTTGCGCACGAGTACTATAAGAGCAGTCTGGTCCGCTATATCCCGCTTCAAAACCTTTTGAAACCATTTTGTGTTCCCCTAATTTCCATGGAACACTTACGGATATAATTTCTCTCAATGAGGAATCTTGAGAAATCGTAGTAGCTGAGAACCAAAGATTATTAGGCAGATATTGATTATAGTGTGCATAACACCCAGCTTCAAATGTTTCTCCATTTTTTGAAGCAGTCAAGTTACCATATTGAATATCGCCCGACGCTTTATAAATAACCACTTCATCTTTATTACAAGCAATTAAAGTAATAAAGATGAAAAAAAATAGTAAATTTTTCATTTTATTTGATTTTAAAAGTTAGCAATAATGATTTTATAATCTGCCTTAAATTGGTCAGTCTTGGCTTGTAACCAATAAATACCCGAAGGGAAAGTTGACGTATCTATATCATAAACGAATACACCGTTAGTAATTCTACCTGATATACTACTTACGACTCCTTGAAGATTACTCAAAGTTAAATCAATGTTATCATCTGACACACTCCGAATATTAACTGTTGTAAATCCAGACGAAACAGGATTGGGATAGGCATTAATTAATAAGTCACTTGTTTTATTGCCTATTGTAATATCCTTACAATCGGAATAATAATGAATATTGTGTGTTTCTGTAAATACGTGATTAGAACCCGTAGTAACTTTAACATGAACTAAAATATCATTGTATACGGGTGGTTGTACCGAAATACAAGCTGTTGTAGATGTTGTTGTAAACGTTCCCAAATTATTAAAATTACCACCATCAGACCAAGTCCATTCATACGTGTAAGGAGGAGCTAATGAAAGCATATTTTGAGGACTTGTTATTGACACACAAATGTTAAAGTATTCATTTTCACAAGCCTTGCTATTGTATATTTCAACGATAGGATTAATATTAGCGACATTAGGAACATAATTTGCAACAGAACAAGCACTTCCACTAATTATACCCGCATTGAAAGCAGTACTTGGGTCTCCCGAAGGAAAACCATTTACCATAATATTAGGATTAGAAAAATTCAAAATAGGTTTATTCCCTTTTTTGTATTTAGTCATTATTGTTCGAGAATCATTGTCTAAAATAAATCCATGGTTACACAATTCTTTACACTTGCCAAAATAATCATCGGCTTCATGTTGCGCTCCTAATAAATGTCCCAATTCATGTGCAAAAACCAAATCATTGAGTGCCCTGGTTACATCTACAAGTGCATACGAAGTCTTAGAAGATGGAGGTATTATATCAACATTACCTGTTGCTAATCCAAAATCCTTTGTATATGATTTCCCTGTAAGCAACATCGTAATATCAGCTTGGTGTTTTTTCTTTAAAATATTTACTTTTACATCTGATTCAAATTTAATTAGATCACCCGTCATAAAGTCTGGGTCAGTACCAAATTTAAAATCAAATGTTTCAATAATTGGAACTATTTGGACATTAGTTATACCACTGTTTACAAAAGCAACTTGAACGCTAAAAGGTAGTATCAATGTTTGACTCAATAATGCGTTTACCATAGCAGGATTAGAAGCCGATGTGCCAAGCATTTTATCAATAGCGGTTTTATCCATCAGTATCAAAACTCTAATTACTGCGGAACAATTGCTCATTTCACAAACAGGTTTTGCATCACATTTGATACTTTGTTGCAAAACCTCATCTGTTGGGTCTATTTCACTGCCACATTTTTTACCTTTCGCTATCAATTCAGGATTCTCATATAACAATACCGACTTATCCCGAGTGATTGGAAAAACGTGGACATTGTCACCATTTTCTAATGAAATAAAACCAGATGTGCCAATAGGTGTTTCTCGAAATAATACATAACCAGTAGAATTGTCAATTCTACCACCCCATTCAAAAGTACCTTCTGAGAAAGTGCTGTGAATTTTGGACGTTTCTATAAAAGATTCGTCCATTGATGGGAGCGTAAATTTGAATCCTTCATTTTGAACAGATTGTTTTAGAGAAGCCACACTAACAAGTTCCGTTTTATACACACCTTCCCAGTGTGATAAATTTTGTATTAATTCTTGTTGCGTAGGGTCTAATTCACTCATAGGTATTTTTGAGAAAAAACTCTTTTGGCTAAAAAGAGGAAGAGCGAATAATAAAGAAATCGCCACAATTAAGCATGGAAATACCGTTGTGCGTTGTGCGTTGTGCGTTGTGCGTTGTAATCATGATAATAAAAAATGTATTTTGGTTAAACATTAATCAAAGATAACACTTTTTTTTGTTTATACAAAATTTAAAACTGTTTTTTTTCAAAAAAAGACCGTTTGGATTTTCCAAACGGTCTTTTTTTACTTCTTAAACAACGACTCTACAAATGCTTTTTTATTAAAAATTTGTAGTTTTTCGATGGATTCCCCAACGCCAATGTATTTGATAGGTACTTTGAATTGGTCAGAAATACCGATGGCAACGCCACCTTTTGCAGTTCCATCTAATTTTGTCAAAGCCAGCGCAGATACTTCTGTTGCTGCCGTGAATTGCTTGCATTGTTCGATGGCATTTTGTCCTGTTGTTGCATCTAAAATCAATAAAACCTCGTGCGGTGCGCCAGGAAAAGCCTTTCCGATAGAGTTTTTTATTTTTGTCAGCTCTTGCATCAAACTGGTTTTGTTGTGCAAACGACCAGCAGTATCAATAATCGCCACATCACAATTGTTGTCTATGGCGTATTTTGTCGTTTCGTAAGCGACTGCCGCAGGGTCAGTATTCATGCCTTTGTCGTAAAAATCACAACCATTTCGCTCCGCCCAAATCTGTAATTGACTCACCGCAGCAGCACGGAAAGTATCGCCAGCTCCCAAAACTACTTTTTTACCTTTTTGACGGAATTGATACGCCAATTTTCCAATAGTTGTCGTTTTTCCAACACCATTCACACCAACAACCATGATAATGTAAGGCTTTTTACCTTTAAAATCTCCAAAATCGGTATAGACTTCTTGTTCATTTTCAGCCAAGATAGCGACAATTTCCTCTTTCATAATACCATCTAACTCATTGGTTGTCAAGTATTTATCACGCTTCACTCTTCCTTCGATTCTATCTATGATTTTGACGGTTGTTTCCAATCCTACATCAGAAGAAATCAAGATATTCTCTACTTCATCTAACACATCAATGTCAATCGTGGATTTTCCAGCGATGGCTTTTGATATTTTTGAGAAAAAGCCTTCTTTGGTTTTTTCAAGTCCTTTGTCAAGATCTTCTTCTTTTTCACGAGAAGAAAATATTTTTGAGAAAAATCCACCTTCTTTTGGCTTCTCCACAACAGGAGTCGGCGTTACAAACTGTGGTTTCTCTACTTCTATCGCAGGAGTTACGGTTTCAGTTGGTTCAATAATGTCTGGTTCAGCTACAACTGTTGATTGCGCTTCAATAGATTCTTCAGCTACGGTTTCTTCTACTACCGGAGTCGTGGCTACTTCCTCAATAACTTCTACTACTGGAACAGCTTCTTCTTTTCCTCGTGAAAATAATTTTTTAAAAAAGGACATCGTGCGTTAAATGGTTAAATTGTTAAATACATTGTTTTAAAAGTTTGCTATTGCTTATAATTGTTGTATTGCTTTGGTTTTCAATTAGTTAGAACCATTTCAAACAATGACAAACATTAAATAACTAAAAAAATAGTGTATAAAATGGCTGTATTGTTCACTGTTTATTGTTCACTATTTGAAAAATGATTTGCAGCAACGAAAAAAGGCTTTTCCTTGGGTTTAGCAAAGAAAAGCCGTTTATATTGTATAGCCCTTAAACGTGTTAGGGTAAAGATTACTTCGCTGCGAAGAAATCCTTAACTTTATCTTTATGAACGATTTGCTCACGGAAAGAATAATGACCCGTTTCAGGATTCTTTACACTTTTAATAACTTTAACGTGGTCTTTACCAGAACCCATGTTAGCCGCACGAGAAGCAATTTTCGAGTTTTTTGATACTTTCTTTGCCATTTTTTTTAATTGAGTTGATTATGATGATTGAACTGTTGGCGTTAATTTTAATAAAAAAACTAACGGATTCAAGTATTCAACTGAATATTATTTAATTTCTTTGTGTACAGTTACCTTACGTAAAGTAGGATTGTACTTTCTCATTTCGATACGATCAGGAGTGTTCTTACGATTCTTCTCAGTGATGTAACGAGATGTTCCTGGCTGTCCAGATGCTTTGTGTTCGGTACATTCAAGGATTACTTGAATTCTATTACCTTTTGATTTCTTTGCCATTGTATTGTATAATCGACCTTGCCGATATGGATTTTAATTTTAGAAAAAATAAAATTAAAAATTATACCTAATGTATAATTTTGCCTTTTTTTGGATTTTTATTGTCGAAACAATTAATCTTCAAAAGCGATTGCAGGAAATTCTCCTTTTTTCTCCAACTTCTTTACGTAAGCGTACACACCTAATTTATTGATAGTACGGATAGCCGAAGCTGCAACTCGCAATTCTACAAAATCATTAATTTCCGGAACAAAAAACTTTTTGCGTTGGATATTTGGAATAAAACGACGACGCGTTTTTCTGTTTGAGTGGCTCACATTATTTCCTGTAATAGGACGTTTGCCAGTTAATTCACACACCTTAGACATGACGAAAATGTTTAGTGGTTTTTATGTTAAATAAATGTTAGTGACCGCGTGAGGATTCGAACCTCAAACCTTCTGATCCGTAGTCAGATGCTCTATCCAATTGAGCTACGCAGCCGTTTGATGTAGAAATTCGGGCTTATTTTTTAAGAATAATTATACCCTTTTTCCTTTCAGCGCACAAAGATACAACGAGCGCAATCACATTTCCAAACTTTTATTGATTTTTTTTCAAAAAAATTTAGTATTTTATTTCATTCTATTTGATTTCTTCAATAAAATGGAATTAATCATTTGTATAAGGAATTAAGAATGAAGTTTTTAGCGATTTACTAATGTTTTTTTGGTTTTTCAAAATAGAAAAAATTATTTAAAAAATTGTATCAATTTACAATTAAACATTTTTTCTTGATAGTAAGATTCATTTACCACTCAGTATTTCTGCCAATTTTAATATTCTTTTATTAGTTTGCCTATGCTTTCAAACCTTAGTGTTTATATACACAAAAACATTATTGTAGCTGCGAAAACAAGCCAAAGTAACTGAAATAAAAATTCGACAATTGTAAATCGCCAACCTAATAAAGTTCTCAATCTGCGGTGTTCCTCTCTGCGAAAAAAAGTTTCCATTCCGAATATTTCAGTAGTAGGACAAAATATGACAAATAAAGCATGAAACAAACAGGTGCTTGGTAAGAAAATGATAATACTCAAAACTGGATTATACCAAGCTGTTCTCTTATATTCTAATGGCAAATTAGGAATTAAATTAGTAATTCCAAATAAGATTATACTTGTGACTACAACATAAATCAATGGAATAAATAGGCGTTTTTTCATTTTTTCCGCTTGGCTTGTTATTAAATATACACATCGGAAAGTGGTTTTGAGATTTTGTATTTATGCAAAATATTGAATACCAAACGTTTGCAATATCTTTAATATCTAATTAACCAATATCCGTTGTGTATATTATGATGTCTTATTTTCCTACAAAAACAGCTTTTCGTTTTTCGACAAATGCCGCTGCACCTTCTTTGAAGTCTTGCGTTTCGCAGATTTCGCCAAATGCGCTGTACTCTGTTTCGTAGCCATTCACGCCATCTTCAAAAGACGCATTGATGGCTTTGATGACATTTGCGACTGCGACGGGTGCTTTTTCGCCAATTTTCACCAGCATTGCTTTTGCTTTTTCAACTTCTTGTCCTACTTCAACAACAGCGTTCACCAAACCTAAGCGCAAGGCTTCGGCAGCGTCTATCATATCGGTGGTCAGAATGAGTTCCATTGCCTTGGTTTTTCCAACGTAATTGACCAAACGTTGTGTGCCACCATAACCAGGAATAATTCCCAAATTGACTTCTGGCAAGCCGAATTTTGCTTTTTCGCCCGCAATTCGCAAGTGACAAGCCAGTGCCAGTTCGCAGCCGCCGCCTAAGGCAAAACCGTTCACCGCAGCAATGACAGGGCGATGAAAACGTTCTATTTTGAAAAAAATATCTTGTCCTCGTTTGGATAATTGAGACCCCATCGCTGCATCAAGCGTTGAAAACTCTTTAATATCCGCTCCTGCAACGAAGGCTCTATCGCCTGCACCTGTAATGATAACGCCTTTGAAATCAATGCGTTGTGCCAAATCTGTTCCAAAAAGATGGTCTAATTCGGAGAATGTTTGGTAATTCAAAGCGTTCAAGGCTTTTTCACGGTTGATGGTTACGAGGATTATCCCGTTTTCTTCTTCTATTTTTAAAATTTCGTAAGTCATATTTTTTTATTGTTAGAATGTTATATTGTTAGAATGTGGCTTGCACGTAAGCAGGCGTATAGAAATAAACGTGGTTATTTTGTCGTTGAGAAAAAAGTGATAAATAGCTGACTATAAGGTCCAAAGGACTCCTTCGGAGAAAGTTA
>JAYWHK010000188.1:0-8780 GCA_043777755.1 Saprospiraceae bacterium | reverse complement strand
CTAATTCTCATTTTTTAATCTTTTTTTACCAAATTTTATTCTGATTTTAAATTAAAATAAAGTCAGGACTTTATTTTAATTTTTAAACATACTCTAAGAAATGACTTCAGTCGCACATCCTACGTTTGCCAACGTAGCGTGTGCGACTAAAGTCGCCCCTACAGATTATTTCATCCATTCTTTGATAGCATTTTCATAAACTTTTAAAGGCAAACAACCATACTTCAACGTTTCGTTGTGGAAAGATTTAATGTCAAATTTTTCACCTTTTTTCTGTTCTGCTTCTGTGCGTAACTGTCTGATTTTCAATTGTCCAACTTTATACGACAAGGCTTGACCTTGGTTTGCCATATAACGCTCAATTTCTGCAATAGTATTCGCTTCGGTTTCCGCTTCATTGTCAAGAGAATATTGGACAGCTTTTTCACGACTCCAACCTTTGGCATGAATCCCTACGTCCACCACCAAACGAATGGCACGGTGCATTTCCATACCCAAACGACCAAAATATTGGTAAGGGTCATCGTATAAGCCCAATTCTTTCCCCAAACTTTCCGTGTATAAAGCCCAGCCTTCGCCATAAGCGCCATACCACAAAAAGCGACGGAATTTTGGCAATTTTTCATTTTCTTGTTGCAAACTGCACTGATAATGATGTCCAGGAATCGCTTCGTGCAAAAATAAGGCTTCATCTTGAAACGTATTGTATTCTTCTGGTTTCAAAACAGGGCAATAAAAAGTGCCAGGACGGGTAACACCATCTGGCGAACCTTGCATATATTCAGCACTTGCAGACGCTTCACGAAATGCTTCGGTTTGCTTGATTTGAAATGCTGATTTTGGTACTAAATCAAACAATTTAGCCAATTGAGGCTTCATTTTGTCATGAATTTTTGAAAAATTATCAATTACAGCTTGGTCTTCCTTGAATGGACGTAAAGCGGGAAGCGTATTCACGTGGGCAAAAAATGCTTTCAAATCGCCTTTAAAACCAACTTGCTCTTTGATTTTTTCCATTTCTGTACGGATTCGAGCCACTTCGCTTTCTCCCAAAGCAAAAATTTCGTCAGGTGTCATTTCTGTTGTTGTCCAAAGTTTTGCCGTATGGCGATAATAAGCATCACCATTGGGCATAACGCCTACGCCACTTGTCGCTCTGCCAACAGGTAAATATTCTTTTTTGACAAAATCATGTAATTTTTGATAAGAAGGATTTACCCAATTTTTGATGGCGGCACTGTATTCAGCGGTCAAACGTTTTTTGTCATCTGCCGAAAAATCACTTGGCATTTTCATAATTGGAGCATAAAAAATACTCTTTTCAATAGGAGCAACAACATCTTTTAATTGAGGTATCATTTTGACAATCAATGATTTAGGTAAAACCCAACCAGTTGCAATACCTTTGCGCATATTGACCAACGCCGTATCCGACCAAGCAGGAAGTACTGACAAACGTTTCAACCAATTGTCATAATCTTTAACCGTTTTGAAAGGTTGTGCGCCTTCACCGCTTCCAACTTGAGGCAAACTCAGCGTCATGCAATCAAATTGATTAAGCGGCATCAAATGCTCAGGAAAAGACAAGTCTTCTAAGTTAATGTCACATTCCCATTTCAAAATATCATAAGACATTTTGTCGTTGGCATTGAGCTTTGTGGCGTCAATTTTCGCAATTTCTCCCTTGTATTTTGTATAAAAATTACGCAACAAAGCACGATGAGATTCCGAAATGTCAATGGGCATAAGGTCGTTGTAACGCTCATCGCCTTGCATCGTTGCCTCAAAAGGATAGAGTTTCAAACGGTCTTCGTAATAGTTGTCAGCAATTTGTTTAACTTCCTGACTGTCAGCAATTGGTGCTGTGGTGTTTGATTTTTTTTCTCCGCAAGCAAAAAGCAATACAAGCGAAAAAAAGAACAATAGATTTTTTGTCATAGTGTAGTAGTAGTAATGAAAGTAATTAAAACAATGAAATAAATTAAAAAAATTAAATTAAGATTCTGAAATGTTGTAAATTATTGTAAACCAGTAAGTTAAAGGATTTTTAGACTTGCAGACTTACGACTAAAATACGCGTCACGCACAGCGACTTACGGACTTACGACTAATTTACAAATTCTCCCGACACGCCTTATAAATATCCTTCCAACCATCTCGATTTTTCAAAACAGTTTCCAAATATTCCATATAAACGATTCGGTCTTGAACGGGGTCTTTGACAACTGCGCCCAAAATCCCAGACGCCAAATCACTGGCTGACATTTCGCCATTTCCAAAATGATAAGCCAAAGAAATACCACTGTTCATGACCGAAATAGCTTCGGCAGTAGATAGGGTAGAGCTTGGCATTTTGACCTTTGTTTTGCCGTCTTCGGTCAGTCCGTTTCGCAGTTCTCTAAAAATAGTAACCACTTTTCTTATTTCTTCCAAAAGCGGTTTTTCATTTGGCATTTTCAGTGCAGAAGCCTGATTGTCAATGCGTTGTTGAACAATTTGTATTTCTTCGGCTGCTGTTTCTGGCAAAGGCAATATCACCGTATTGAAGCGGCGTTTCATTGCACTCGAAAGCTCATTGACACCTTTGTCACGGTTGTTGGCAGTAGCAATAATGTTAAAACCTCGTGTTGCTTGAACCTCCATATTCAACTCTGGAATAGGCAAATTTTTTTCAGAAAGAATCGTAATTAGTGTATCTTGAACATCAGAACCGATGCGAGTCAGTTCCTCGATGCGGGCAATTTTTCCCGTTTTCATAGCCCTCATAATTGGTGTTTCGACGATAGCGTCAGGCACGGGCCCTGCGCTCAGAAGTCGAGCATAATTCCAACCGTAGCGAATAGACTCCTCTGAAGTGCCAGCTGTTCCTTGCACCAACAATGTAGAATCGCCAGAAATTGCTGCTGCCAAATGCTCAGAAACCCAAGATTTTGCCGTTCCAGGAAGCCCATAAAGGAGCAAAGCTCGGTCAGTAGTGAGCGTCGCAACTGCAATTTCCATCAATCTTCGGTTGCCAATGTATTTTGGTGTGACATGGAAACCATCGTCAAGTGTCGTTCCCAACAAGTAATTCACGACAGCGTGTGGTGACATTTCCCAGTTTTCGGGCTTTTCGTATTTGTCTTGCTTTTTTAGTGCTTCAAGCTCTGCAAGAAATTGATTTTCAGCGTGTTGTCTTAATATTGCCATAAGTATGAAATATCCTTTATTTTTTAAAATCGAACAAAAATACAACTAAAATTTCCCATTGCCAATACATTATGAAAAAAAATATTTCTAAGAAAAAAGAAAAAAATGCTCAATTATTTTTTTATATATTAAAAAAAATATACATTTGTGGAACAGTATTTGCAACACCTACCTTTGAACATTACCCTTTTGATAAATCCTTAACAAAATTATTAATTATCATGAAGAAAGTTTTAACCTTCTTATTTGCGATTACATTGGCTTTTTTTGCTAATGCCCAAACACCACAACTCATTTGTTATCAGGCTGTTGCAGCCAACGACCAAGGAGCTGAACTCACAAAATCTTCCATCAAAGTGATGATGAAAATCTTAGAAGCAACGACTTCTGGTACTGCGATTTTCACGGAAGAACACCAAATTACGACTGACGAATTTGGTCTTTTTACCATCGAAATTGGTTCTAAAAACGCCACTGATTTTGCAAAAATCAAATGGGGCACTAATAAATATTTTTTACAAGCCAACATTGATGCTGGCTCTGGCTACAAATTGATTGGAACAAATCAAATCCTTTCAGTGCCTTATGCCCTAAATGCTGGTGAAGCTGATGTTGCCAAAACGGCTTTGGACGATAAAGACAAAGACGATAAAAACGAATTACAAGCTCTTTTTGTTGATCCAGCTGCTGGCACATTGAGCATTGTTCCTGCGGGAACGGTTGGTTCTTCCAATTCTGTTCAGTTTAACGATAAAGATTCTGACCCTAAAAATGAGATTCAAGATTTGAAATTTGATCCTAATACAGGTGATTTGAGCATCGTCGATAAAGCTGGTGCAAAAAATGGCAATGTTAATCTTTTTGATAGATTAATGGGGAATCCTGGCGCAAGTCCATCTTTCCCACAAGGCATCATCGGAAAATACAGATTCATAAAAATAGCTGATGTATATACTGTTCCTATCGGTTTCACTTTTTACGTTACTGCCAATGCTACAGTAACAGGAAAAATGACTTTTGAATACAAAGGAACTAATTATACTGCTGACTCTTATCCAACTTCTCCTATTTTACCTGGAGGATCGAAAGTCACAAATTCATCTATGACAGGTTTTGAAATCAAAAGCGATCCTCGTATTGAGGCGGTAGTAATAGATTTGAAAACACCTTATCAAATTCCTCCAAATAAAATTTTGGTAATTTCAAGTGGTTTGGAAATTGGTACTAATACCTTAGTCGTGGATAGCGAATTGACAAGTTTCTATGCGGTGAATAATGGTGCGCAGTTCGTGTCTATTCCAGGAGGACTAAATGGCTTAACCATTAAGTATCCTTTTGCCATCAATACGCCAATTATAACGGGTTATTTATTGGATATGCTTTAATCAATTTTTTTAAAATAAAATTATTTAATTTATTAAAAAACAATTGATTATGAAAATAAAATATCTATATATACTGTTGTTTTTGCCATTTTTTATGCAAGCGCAACAGCTCAAGCGTTGGACGTTTTGTGGTGTCGGTGTGACTGGTTCTGTTCCTGTTACAAGTACTCAAAAAATCTTAGTCGCCTCTACTTTTGGACAATGCCCAGGTTGCAATGTAATTACTGATGGAAAAACAACCCTTCGTCAAGGTTTTCAGCAGCCTATTACAATAGACAAGGACACGACTAACAATGGTGGAACTAATCCGCAAGATTGCCTTTTCAAAGTAGCTGTTTCAAGCAGTTCAAAAACAGACAATTGCGGTACTTATTTTGATTTTGAATATGAAGGTGACCTTTTGCCAGGGATGACTTTTGCTTGGGATTTTGGACCAGATGGTGTTCCCAAAACAGCTTCTGCTCAAAGTCCTACCAAAATTGGTTTTTCCAATTCTGGTCCTCAAATTATCAATCTTAAAGTAACCAATAAAACCTGTAACAAAGCACAATCTGTAAAAATTGATGTTGCAACAAAAGCTTTCACAGCGCAATATCAAAAAACCGATGTGTTGTGTTATGGTAAAAAAACGGGTTTCATTACACTTGCAGTCAGTGGCGGTACAGCACCCGTTGCTTATCAATGGTCAAATGGAGCTGCGACAAAAGACATCAGCAATTTGGCAGCTGGAAAATATCAATACATTGTGAAAGATGGAAAAGGTTGTGAATCTAAGGCAGATGTTGTGATTTTGCAACCAAAAGATTCTTTTGCTCTTGCTTTTGATAAAAAAGACGAGACTTGTCGTGATGATAAAGATGGTGAGATTAATCTAAAAGTAAATGGAGGTACTTCTCCTTACAACTTTACTTGGAACGATGGCGCATTTACACAAAACAGAGAAAATCTTGAAAAAGGCGTATATATTGTTACTGTTACGGACAAAAACAAATGTAGCACGGGGCTTTCTGTTGAACTCAAACGGGTTTGTGAAAAAACAGAAAAGGATTTTTCAAATACTTTTTCGCCTAATGGTGATGGTGTGAACGACGATTGGTTTTTTGAAGGTTTAGATGATTTTCCAAAAAATACCGTCGAAATATACAACCGTTGGGGAAGTATCGTTTGGAATAAAAACAGTGCAAAAAATGGTGACTGGAAAGGTCAAAATAGCAAAGGAGAAGAACTGCCAAGTGGTCCTTATTACTATTTGATTAATTTGAACGACCGTGACAAAACCATATTTTCTGGTGCAGTAACCATTATTCGTTAAAGTAAAATTTCTTTGTTTGCTATTGTTCAAATAAAGCAATTTCTAAATCTTAGAAAATGAAAAAAATAAATTCTACGTTTGGAAGTCCTCTCCTCAAAAGAGGACTTAGGAGAGGCTTTAAGAGCGTTTTTTCTCTCACATTATTCATATATATCGCTGTTATTCAATCTGTTACAGCACAACAATATCCGCTTTTTACCAATTACATCACCAATTGTTTTGGTTTTAATCCTGCGGTGGCGGCAACATCAAAGTGTGTAGAAGCGAAAGTTTCTCACCGTCAGCAATGGTCTGGTGTTAGTGAAAATCCACAGACATCCATCTTTTCTGTTCATTCACGTGTAGGCAAAAAATTGGGTGTTGGTGGTTATTTGTTCAATGACCAAGCTGGTTCGATTCGTCGTTCTGGCGGTTCATTGGCGTTGTGTTACGCTATGAAATTAGATTCTTTGAGTTATTTCGGATTGGGTATTGCAGGTGGTTATTACAATTCTGGCTTGGGTACAAATGCTCGTTTGCGTGACCAAGTGAACGACCTTACAGCACAAGCTGCACAAGGTGGAACAAATTTTCCTGACTTCAACGCTGGTGTTTATTTCAAAAGAAAAAATTTGTGGTTGGGCTTTTCTTCGCCACAGATTTTTGAAAGAAAATTAGCGTTTTCTAATCCAAAGGCAACATCAAGTAGTACATTGAAACGTCACTATATGTTGATGGCTGGTTATGAAATTCCTGCGGGAAAAAACATGAAAATCGAGCCTTCGACCATGCTTCGTTTGGTTGAAAATGCGCCACTTTCTTTTGATATTTCTTTGAAAGCAACCATGAACAATGGCTTTTGGGCTGGTTTGAATTATCGCCACAAAGATGCGGTTGCTGCCATGTTGGGTGTAACAACCAAAAATGGTTTTCAGTTTTTTTATGCTTATGACATGACGACTTCTGCATTGAAAGCAAAAAGCGATGGTACACACGAAATTGGTCTTGGAATGTCTATTTGTAAGAAAAAAGGCGACAAAGACGGTGATGGTGTTCCTGATAACTTGGACAAATGTCCTGAAAAACCTGGTACAAAAGAAAATGATGGTTGTCCTCCTGGCGAGAATCCTGACGAAAACGGCGAAGATACTGATGGCGATGGTGTTCCTGACAAAGACGATAAATGTCCTGAAGTGAAAGGTCCAAAATCAAATAAAGGTTGTCCAGACAAACAAGATACCGATGGTGATGGCGTTCCTGACAGCGAAGACCAATGTCCGAATTTTGCTGGTTCAAAAGAAAATAAAGGCTGTCCTTTCGCTGACCGTGATAATGATGGTTTGCGTGATGATATTGACAAATGTCCTGATATTGCTGGTAATGTCAAAAACGAAGGTTGTCCGCTGAATGACCGTGACCGTGATGGCATCATTGACGAGGTAGATCCTTGTCCAGATGAATATGGAGAACTAAACAATTATGGTTGTCCGCCTGGGAAACTTCCACCTAACTTCAACGCAAATGGAGCGAATGGAAATCCTAATCCTTACGGAAAACGTTATCCAAATGCAAAACCTGGCGACATGGATGGTGATGGTATTCCTGATGAAAAAGATGCTTGTCCTGGTACACCTGGTGAAAGTAAGACGGGTTGTCCGATTGTACCAATTGAAGGTCAAAACGCACTTGATTTTGCATTGAGAAACCTTTATTTTGAAACAGATAAAGCTGAAATCAAAATAGAATCAAATACTTATTTAGATAGATTGGCAGATTGGATGAAAGCCCATGATGAGTACAAAGTCAAAATGCAAGGTCATACAGACAGCCGAAATACGTATGAATACAATATGGAATTGTCTAAAAATCGTGTGTACTCTGTGCTGTATTATTTGCAAGATAGAGGCGTTGCGCCTGCTCGTGTAAAAGTGGAATGGTTCGGTGAAACTCGCCCAATCAGTACCAATATCAACGAACAAGGTCGCAAACAAAACCGTCGTGTAGATATGCAATGGGATTTTGATTGATATATACAACAGTTATTAGTTATTGGATATTAAGATATTACAAACATCTGGTATTCAACGTTTTGTATAAATATAAAATGTGAAAATCATTTTTAGATGTGTGTATTTATCTGAATTTAAAAAAAAGGTTGATTTTTTCAAAAGAAAAAATCAACCTTTTTTTTGGTGCGTCCAACATGGTTATTTTCTTGACGGTTTAAGTCCGTTATACACCCTGATAGGGCAATGTCATTAAGTTAAGAATTTTATAGCCATTTTTTCATAATTATCTAAAAATCAATTATTTATAAAATATAGATTCAGACTCCTTAGCTTAATGACTATACCTATCCGAAAGTTAGGTAAGTAAATATGGCGGTGACATGAGAAGGAAGAAATTAACCTTACTTGGGGAGATCTGTTAGTATGCTTTACGGGCGGATGAACTGACATGGTTCAGGTTTATCCACACAAAAAATTCCTTTAACTTTGTGCGATTATGGACAAGAAAACATCAACACGAAAACGTCGGAAGTTCGACGTAGGTTTCAAAACAGAAGCCTTGAAAATGCTAAATTCGGGACGGAGCGTTAGCGAAGTTACTCGAACATTGGGCATCGGGGAGTTGTTCAAAGCATACGCTTTTGAGCAAAGTATGACCCGAAAAGATAATCATTATGACAATGCGATGGGCGAAAGTTTCTTCTCTCGATGCAAAGCAGAGATGCTCGAAGGAGGTAAATTTGCCAGTTTTGAAGATGCTTACACTGAAATTTTTGAGTACATTGAAGTCTATTACAACAAAAAGCATAGGCATTCGAGCCTAAATAATGATTTTCCCGAACGTTTTGAAAAAAGGTATTGGGAAAATCAAAAAAATGTCGAACTTTGACCAATCAATGATTCGGC
>JAYWHK010000187.1:0-8802 GCA_043777755.1 Saprospiraceae bacterium | reverse complement strand
TGTTTCTTGCATAATTTTTTCGTTTGATAACTCAAAATTACGCTTTTTTTATGATTTCGTTGCACTTACATTTTTCGTGCCGCTCAATAGTGGTTTTTAAATATTAAAAATGAAAAAACTCAATCTTTATCCATATCTTTTCCTTTCGATGGCATTTAGTGTGCTGTTGTCCACCTGCCGTTATTATATGAGTGGTCGTGTGACTTACGTTTTTTTATGCTGGAATTTAATGCTTGCATTTGTTCCTTTTTTGCTTAGTGAATTGATGTGGCGCATTGATTTCAAGGAAAAAAAGCTACTTTTTTGGATATTAACAGCATTTTGGCTCTTGTTTTTTCCAAATTCGCCTTATATTATGACGGATTTATTTCATCTCAAAGCAAAAGTAGGCGCACCATTTTGGTATGATTTGATGTTGTTATTGTCGTATAGTTTCAATGGATTCTTCTTAGGTTTTTTGTCTTTAATTTCCATAGAAAAAATGATGTCGCAACTGTATGGGAAAATAATCAGCCAAATTTTAACATTCATTGCACTAATTGCGTGTAGTGTTGGTGTCTATGTTGGTCGTTATTTACGATGGAATTCTTGGGACGTTTTCACAAAACCTTTTAGTTTAGTTCAAGAGTTACAAGACCAGGATTTTTATCCCATTCAAGACAGTGATATTCTAAAATTCACACTTGTTTTTTCCATTTTTTTAGTCCTGAATTATTTTATTTTGAAAAAAATAGCGAGTTTGGGAGATAAATAAAAAATTTGTAGCGTTGGTATTTTCCGTAGCGTTGGCTTTAAAGCCAACGCTACGGAATATGCCAACGCTACGGAAAATACCAACGCTACGGAAAATAACTATTTTTTCACCCTTCCCATTTCTTCTTCAGTTGCCGTTTTACGCTCACGGGCTTTCTTAACTTGTTGATTACCAAAACTGTAGGAATAAGTTAAGCGAGCTTGACGGCTTTCATTTCGGTTGTTCATTCTAAAAATCAGTCCATTGTCATTGACTTTACCTTGGGTTCTATTTGTCCAAAAAATATCTTGAACAGAAAATTTGAATTTGCTACGATTGCCAATTTTTTTTGTCAAACCAAAATCCACCGATGCTTGTGGTTGTATGTCAAAAACGCCCCAAAACATTCTCGAATTGTACCAGCCGCTGATTTCCATACTCCATTTTTTAGGCAAGGTAAAACTATGTTCCATATACGTATTGATACTCCAAGAACTGTTGTTAATGTCAAAATCTAAGAATTTTGCCTTATAACTGTTGTAAAAACCAGTAAAACTAACATATCCATTCCACCATTTTTTGATAGGAATTGGCGAAGCAACCGTAAAACTAAAATTATCGTTGGTCGCAAGGTTGAATTTTGTCTGATAGCCACTTCTTGATTTTTGGTCTTGTGCCAAAACTTCAAAAATAGCGTTATTCGTGCGTGCATAATACACAGAAGTGCTTACTGCTTGCATAAATGTATGCGTCAATGTAACGGACTGCGTAAATTGCGGCTGCAAAAAAGGATTGCCTCGACCAAATGTAAGTTCGTCAATATAGTAAGTGAACGGATTTAAATCTTGGTAATCAGGTCTGTCAATTCTCAAACTATACGCCATATTCCACATGTGTTTTGGACTTGCCGTATAAGTCAAATTCATACTTGGAAAAAGACGGGTATAATCAAAAGTCAGCGTACTGTCCAACGTAATAGATGTACCAGTATTGATGGTATTTTCTACACGCAAACCTGCTTGCATATTCCACTTTTTGCCCAAAGGGCGACTGTAATTGAGGTAGGCAGCGTTGATATTTTCTCTAAAAGTAAAATCGTTGTTGCGGTTGGTTTCTGGTTGCCATTTTCCGAGCGAATCTTGTAAATCAAAGAAAATACTATTTCCAATATTGACCAAACTACTTTTCAGACCAAGTTCAATTTTTGATTGATCTTTCATCGGACGAATATAATCGACCTTTGCAGCCCAAACATTAAAGTCCGTTTTATTTTCGTTGCGCAACATAAAAGGACGCTTTGTTTCTACTTTTTCGTTGTTCAAATAACGGTTATCCAACAAAGGATTGTCTTTTTGACCATAAACAGAATAATCAACGTCAAAACTAATCTCTCTCCCTAAAGTATCAAAAATATGTTTTAGATTGACATTAAACGCATCACGACTTGAACGGGAATTACCTATTCCTACGGCTTTTATTTGTGTGTAATTGTCTGAATTATAGCCAATTATATCAATAATATTGTCATCTAAGTCTTCACCAAAACGCCTATTGCTTGTGAGCAAAACGCCCAAAGTTGTATTTTTTGATAAGAAAAAATCAATTCCAACTTTGTTGTTAAAATTATTATTGAGGTCGTTTTGAATAAAAACTTGGTCAAACGTTGTCAATTGTCCGTTTGTATAAAGGTCACGTTCAAAATTTTGCGTACTGCGCCAAGAGTTGTGTCCAGCACCAAGATTAGCAAAAACGTTCACTTTTTTGTTGCGGTAGTTCAAGTTGCTGTTGCCATTGTATTTTGGTGTAAAACCATACGCTCCCGTCAGAGAAATAGTCCCATTAAAACCAAGATTTTTATCTTTTTTAAGTTTTATATTGATAATTCCACCTGTTCCAGCAGCATCATAACGGGCCGAAGGATTATTGATAACTTCGATTTTATCAATCGAACTTGCGGGCATATTTTGTAAAAAACGAATCAAATCTTCTTGGCTCATTTGAGTTATTTTATCGTCAATCATAACCATTACGCCATTTTTTCCACGCAAAGCAATCTCTTTGTCCTGACGAACGACCACGCCTGGCGCACGTCGCAGGGCTTCTAAAGCTGTTCCTTGCGAAGCAATTGGGCTTGATTCGATGTTCATAATCAGCTTGTCGCCTTGCATTTCGAGCAAAGGTTTTTTGACGGTAACGGTTAGTTCTTTTAGTTCATTGCTTGCTATATTCAGTTGAATATCAGTGAGTTCTATGTTTTTACCAACAACTTCAAATAGGGGAGAACGGAATTTTTGATAGCCCAAGAATTGCGCTTCTACAAAATATTTTCCATTGGGCGCACTGTCAAAAGCAAACGCTCCATTATCGTCGCTCAAAGCACTTTTGAATAGTGTGCTATCCGCTTTTAACAATAAAACAGTTGCAAAAGAAAGGGCGGCTTTCTTTTCGTCGAGTAGCTTTCCGCTAACGCTTGTTTGTGCTTGAAGTAGTAATTTTGAGGCAATAAAAAGAGTGAGTAAAAATAGCTTTTTCATCTTGAAATGGTTGTTTATTAACAGTGAATATAAAGCGATAGACGTTTTCTAAATCAAAATAGTTGCTCCGATAAGATGAAGGTGCTGAAATAATGGATAAAGAAGTGGAAATAAAGGACGAAAAAGAATTTCTTAGACTGGGCTTTATGGAGAATGTTTTGTTATTTTTGATTATTAAGAGCGTAAAATGTCAATACTGTTTTTTACTTGACAAGAAAATTTTTGAAAAAACTTGCACACATCAAAAGAAAATATTATATTTGCCATAGTATTTATTCGAATAAATAGCTACTTACCGCTTTTGTACAATTACAACAGAGTATTGTCGGAAGTCATGAAATAAAAAAATTGCGGTTTCGCACAAAAACTTTGACGTACCAAGTAAATCTAGCAGTTTAACTTATGTTACAGCGTTAAAGTAGTAAAGTGAATCCGCCTGTGTTACTCTGTAGCACGGGCGTTCCTTTATTACACTGTACATGGGTTTTGCTAGAACCTACTTGATATGTAATAATCGGAACGCCAATGCTATTTAACAAAATAAATATAAATCACATGGGTAATTTTCAACTATTTTTAAATTACTTTACAGATGAAAAAATTATTTTTGTTTTTATTTATGTTTTTGAGCATAAATATTGTTTTTGCTCAAAGTGACATCACAACTGAGTTGTACAACTCTGATTACACACCTTATTCTAACGTAGACCTTTGTGAAACAAAGTGTTACAAATTAGAGATTTGTGTTTGGGATTTCGAAAATATAGTTGTTCCAGATGAAGTTCTAAATTCAGGGTTTAGTTACTACCTATATACCGAAGCAGAAATTAATGGAACATTAAGCAATGGAAACCTTTTTGTATACCCAAGTACAAATCCTACATCAAGCAGTGTCATAAATGCTTTCGTACCTGTTTTGAACAGTTCTGGCTTAGATTGTGACAAAGAAACTGATATTTGTATCAAACGAACCGATTGGAAATCTTTTGATATGATTTTGAATATTAGGTTTAGGTATAGCTTTGTCTATGTTGATTTTGATGGGAATCCCACAGGGCAAGGCGTTACTAGCTACTCGTCAGTTATAAAATCTTTTAAATATAGCTTTGGAACTGCTAGTTCTTCAACAAATATTGGTAAGCCTAATACAACGACAAAAATAAGTACATTACATTCCACCAATAATGGGCTTAATCCAAATGGTTTTCCTTTATTAATTCCTTCCGTAGCCCAAACACAAAGTCAGTCATTTCGATTTGAAGGAATTTTGCAAATTGATGAAGACTATACTTTTAGTAAAGACAAAGGAGGTGTATTGTCTAACATAACATTGGGTGCTGGTGCAAGAATTATTGTAAAAGCTCCTTATACACTCACCTTACAAGCGGATATTCAGGGATGTTCTCGGTTATGGAATAGAATAGAAGTAGAACAAGGTGCAACGCTAATTGT
The DNA here is from genome assembly GCA_043777755.1 of Saprospiraceae bacterium. Classification (GTDB taxonomy): domain Bacteria; phylum Bacteroidota; class Bacteroidia; order Chitinophagales; family Saprospiraceae; genus CANHEE01. The sequence continues at coordinate 4,083 of JAYWHK010000187.1, read as the reverse complement.
TAGTGATGCTAAAATAAGGGATGCTACGACAGCAATATTTGCAAGAGGTACTAATCTAAATGGTCAAACAGCAACAGTAATTGTAGAAAATTCGGAATTTGTCAATAATATAGACAATATCAGTATTAGTGGAGCTAAAACAACGACCTCAGTTTCTAATTCTAAGTTTTTAGGCAGAAATACTTTTCTACCAAAGTCCGATGGTTCAGCAGTTGCCAATGAACTACCATTTTGTGGTATTTACTTAACCAATAGAGCTTCAATCCTTGTGAATGGGAATAATTATTTTCACAATCTCGCTAATGGAATTGTTGTTATTGGTAGCTCTGCAACAATACACTCCGAAGGTAATGTTTTTAAACAAATAGGAACAAGAAAAGGGGACTTGCATTTTGTAGATGGAAAGGGAATTTATTGTGAAGGTGATCTCAATAATCTATTTATACTGAACAATACTTTAAGTGGGTCTTATGATTATCAAAGTGATAAAGCGATTGAATCCATCGGTAAAAATTATTTATCGGTTGTAAGTTCTAATATAACATCATATCGCACAGCGATTAATTGCTATAATGTAGCAGGGCTTAACATTGAAAGTAACAAAATAGGATTGGAGTATAAATATAATACCCCTGATTTCGGTGTTTATCGATCCTCAAAAAGAGATGTACTTGATGGAATAAATGTTGAAGCAAGCAGCCCAATTTATTTTAATATTATCAACAATCATATCGACGTTGGTGATAGAAATATTAGGCTTATTGAAAATCACTTTAATGGAGAAACAGCTATTGAAGGTAATTACATTACGAATGGTCTTGATGGAGCGATTAGAATTCAGTCATGTGATGGAATATTAAATTTCCAAAACAATAATATTTTATCCGTTGGTGACACCTATATAGACGATGCAATTTTAGTGAAAGGTACAAGAGCAATGATAATCGAAAATTCCTCAGATGTAGTCGTGGAGTCTAACAATTTTTATAGTGATGGTACTCGTTGCGATAAAGTACATCTTTCGACAGCATTGCTTATTCAAAATGACTGTAGTAACATTACTGTAAAATGCAACAATATTAGTAATAAGGTGTATTGTCAATTTTTTGAATTTGAAACACCTACACTTCCTTCTGGTGGTATAGGCATTCAAATACAAGATGCGATGAATTGTGAAATCTATGAAAATGAGATTGGTACATGGTCAGTAGGTGTCCTTGTAAAGAGCCTTAATGGAGGCATGAAAGATAAATTTGCAAGCAATTTTTTAAGCACATTCGAAGGTTCAGATTCAGATGGAAATGTTTACGGCTCGGGTCCTGTTCTTTGGTTAAAAAAAGACCAAACAGCACCTGAAATTGGTACTCAGGAATATACAAAAAATATATTTTCACCAGATGCTCAAGCTATTAATGATGGAGTTGTGCAAAATTCTCTATTTACAGTTAATACTAATCAAAATTTAAGTTACATACCTAAAATTTTTAACCCAGGCTGGTTTAAAGATAATATTGGAGACAAAGATGCTTTGAGCTGTAGTGGTGGAACAGGGACAAAACCTCCTAACAAATGTCAGTGGAGTGAATGGGATATAGACCATATTGTGAAAGGTATGAACGACGAGCGATTTGGTGAAAATTGGGATTGGATTGTACGTTCTCGCTATTATACTGATATTAGAAGAAATTGTAATGGTGTATTTTCAGAAGACCCAAATATTCCGAAATTTATTGACCAATATACAGATGCTTCAATAGGTAAGCATTTTACCGTAAATACTATAAAAAATTCAGTAAGGTCTTTAGCTGTTTGGCAAGCTAACGATGTACTTGCTTTGGCAAAACAAAAAAGTGGAATTGTAGCTAAAATTCAAGTCTTAGACAGTAAATTAGGTTTGTCTGTTTCCGAAAACAACTCAATCATTAAAAAAAGAGAAGAATTACTTTCAGAACTTACTAAAATTCAAGATGAAATAGCTGGTATCTATGCTGTCAATGCGCTTAATGCCTATAAAACGATAGGAGAAGCAATAAAAATCAATGATAATAGTATAAAAGACGATGCTTTATTACCAGATGTGAATCAAAAATTAGTGGACGATATTTATCTAAAAACAGTAGCTCAAGGTTCTAAAAAATTTGATGCAGAACAATGGAATACAATAAGCGACATTGCCAACCAATGCCCGTACAGAGGTGGTGATGCGGTCTATGATGCACGTACGTTGTACCATCTTAGGGATAGCAAAGTAGAATTTAATGATTCATTGCTTTGTATTGGAAAGATTATTACGAAAAGTATAAAGCTACAAAATATTACAAGTTTAAAATTATCGCCAAATCCAGCTTTTGACCTTGTCAAAGTTCAGTTTGTAGCGTTAGAAAGTAATGCTAAATTGTTTTTGTCTGATGTAAGTGGAAAACTTCTTTATAGTAGTGATTTGGATAGTAATGCGACGGAGCAGGTTATTGATTTGCAACAATTTAATACTGGAGTGTATTTTATTTCTTTGCTTAACAGTAAAGGGCAGTCTATTAAAACTCAAAAATTATTCATCGTAAAATAAATATTTAAAATTTAGCGATAGCACTTTCCGAAGTGCTATCGCTTTTTATTTTTTGTAAAATGAAAAAAACATACCTTCTTTTTTTGCTAATTTTTACAATATCTCTACTTTTTGCACAACATCGTGACCATAAAAGGGATTATCAATGGATTTTTGGGTACAACTATGCAGCCAAAGGTGTGATTTTTGATTTTAATTCAAAACCCGTCAAGCAATTGGTGTTTAAAGAAGCGTTAAAACCAGATTTATCACAAGATTTAGCTGAAATTTGCGATACCGCAGGTCAATTTATTGCTGTTGCCAATGGTTGTCAAATTTACAACAAACAATTTTTAGTCATGAAAAATGGAAAAAAATTGAATCCTGGTTACTATACTTCACAGTTGTTTTGTACTTCGACAGGTTCTCAATACTTTCAATCCTCTATCATGTTACCTAAACCACAAAATGACAGTTTGATTTACCTATTTCATAAAATAGCAGACAAAAGAAATGGTGCTTGGTTCACTGATACGTTGCGTTTGAGTATAATTAATACTAAAAAAGACAATGGAAATGGGGAAGCTATTCTTAAAAATTTTCCAATCTATAACGATACAATGACAAGCGAAAGTATGACTGCTGTTCGTCATGCGAATGGCATAGATTGGTGGCTTATCAATCCTTCACACCAAGCAGATGGGAATGACAATCGGATTATTTTGCATTTAGTTACAAAAGATTCTATCAAAGGTCCATTTATACAAGCGATAGGCAATAAAGACATACAAGACTACAAAGATTATCCACAAGCAGGCTTTTCACCCGACGGAACAAAATTTTTTCGTTACTTTAACCATAAAGGTTTGTATTACTACAAATTTGATAGAGAAAAAGGAATATTTAGTGATTTCAAATTTTTTAAAATGTCCTATCCTACCGCAGAATTAGGCGGTGCTACATTTTCAGCTAATAGCCGTTATCTTTACATGAGTGGAATAAAGCAAATCTATCAATTAGACACAGAAGCTCAAAATTGGTCAGAAGCAATTGATACTGTTGGGGATTGGGATAATTTTGTACATAAAGGTTTTCCTTCGCAATTCAGTTATATGTTATTAGCTCCTGATTGTAAAATATATGTAATGCCTTATGGCTCTATTCCATATATTAATGTTATCAATTATCCAAACAGAAAAGGAAAAGCCTGTAAAGTAGAGCAACAAGTTAAATTAATAACACATACAGACAATGCTCCGCCCAACTATCCCAATTTTCGTTTAGGCAAACTTGGTGAGTCTTTTTCACCATGTGACAGTACCATAAATCCATATATTACTGGTATAGGTGATGCAAGTGAAAAACCAATAATAGCCAATATTTATCCCAATCCAGCTTCTTACGACCTCAATCTTGACCTTTTCGGCTATGTCAATCATTATCAAAAAGGAAAATACATAATCTCCGACCTACAAGGTCGCCCAATCGCCACCTATCCCTTATTGCCCAACCACGATGAATACCGCTTTGACATTTCC
>JAYWHK010000186.1:0-24236 GCA_043777755.1 Saprospiraceae bacterium | reverse complement strand
AAAATGGAAAGTTGAAAGCTACTGACCGAAGAATTTATGTTCATGGGATTATAATTTGTTGTTGAAAAGTCGTTGCAAAAGAGTAACGACTTTTTTTTTGCTTTAGCTAAAAGAATAGAGATTTATGCGCAAAAATTCACTGATAGCATTTTTGTTTTTTGGTAATTACTTTTATGGGATTTGTGCCGTAGCACTTTCTATGGAAACCGCACTTGTATTGAATTTTCCCTTACAAGATTTTTTTTATTATCTTTTTATTTTTGCTACGACGACTTTTTTCTACACCATCGCCTACCTTTCAGAGCCTATCAATCAGCACAACCCGAGGACAATATGGTATGTTGAGCATAAAAAATTAGTCCGATATACGCAGTGTTTTTTATTTTTGATGGTTGTATTCCTCTTATTGATTTACCTATTTTCTCACTTCAAAAAAATAATTTTTTTAGAATGGGAAGCCATACTTTTGATGGCACTATTCCCTTTTGTTGCGATGGCGTATTATGGCGCAAACAGTACATTTTTTAGTACAAAAAATATACGTCAAATAGGTTGGCTAAAGCCTTGTGTTATTGGATTTGTTTGGGCAGGAACGACGATTATTTATCCTTTTTTTTATGAAAAAATAAATAATCCAACATTTTTTTGCGAACAATCAAGTGTTTTCAATCTTTTTTTAGAAAATACGATGTTCATAACAGTTTTGGGTATTATGTTCGATATTAAAGATTACGCAGCGGATTCTAATGAAAAAATCAAGACTTTCGTTGTGCAACACGGACTCCGAAAAACTATTTTTCACATCATTTTCCCACTTACTTTTATTGGTTGGGCGTTGCGATTTAGGCATTTTTTTGACAGCCCCATTGCTGTTTCAAAAGTATTCCTTCAAGCCATTCCGTATCTATTATTGCTAACAATGGCATATTCCCTTCGCCAACGAAAGAGCATCTTATATTACCTCATTTTGGTAGATGGGCTTATTTTGATAAAAGTGTTCTGCACTTGGCTTGAAAAAATTATTTGAAATGACTTTCCTACAATAGCTTTTCCACCACATCAATCCCTTGGTGAAATGCTTCTTCAAACAAAGACATTCCTGATAAGTCGCTGTGTGCAAAAAAGATGCGATTTTCAATGGTTTTTGCTGCACTTTCTCTGTTTTCTCCAAAAATAAAATTAGGTTTTGGGCTAATCATACCATGTCCCCAAAGTTGAATTTCTACATTTTCTATTAAAGATTCGATGTTTGGGTGCGCTTGTGAAAGGTCTTTGACGATGAATTTTATCCAATCTTGCTCGCTTTTTTTGTACAAATCTCTGCGTATTTTCAGGCTGTCTTCTCCATCAAAAGCACAATAGTAAGTGATAACGTTTTTGGCTGTTTTTTGAGCCAAATGTTGATGTTGTGTGTTGATATATCCCAAACCTTTACCCTTAAAAATCACATTGTCCCAACACATCGCAACGCTCGAAGAAGTTAGTTTTTCACTCAATGTTAGCGTCGCTACCAACCAAGGCGCATAATGAAAGGCATCTAAATTTATTTTTCTACTGGGCAACAACCGTTGATTGACAAATTGAGGTGTTGCTAAAATGACTTTTTCAGCATTGATAATCAATGATTTATCGCTTTTTTCATTGTAAATTTTTACCGAAACATTCTTTTCATTGTTGGTGATTTGATATGCCAAGTGTTGTTTTAAAATTTTCCCTGCGGCATATTTTTCCAAGCATTTGACCAAATAGCCATTGCCCTCTTGCCAAGTCAGCACGTTGTCATTTTTATTTTTTCGAGCTGAAAAATAATGGATTCCAGCCCAAGCCGAAACGTTCTCTATACCCAAACCAAAATCATCTAAACAGGCATAATTAACGTGTTCCAACAACTCAGGCGACGTGAAATTTTGCTCCAAAAGCCATGTTTTCATTGTTATGTTATCCCAGTGTTGATAACTTTTATCTGCTGAAATATTTTTAAGCGGAACATCAAAAAAATATTTTCCATCGCTGCCTTTTTGATTTTTAAAAAAATCCATTTTTTGAAAAAAACGCTGAATTTCCGTCAAACTGTCTTCCGAAACGCCATGCGACGGCAGCAATCCTTCCTGCCATTTATGGTTGATAAAAAGCCGTTCTTGTGGTGCAAAGGCAAGAAAAGTTTCTTCAAAAACAGGTTCGTTTTTGCCATCAAAATGCGTAATAATTTTTTCTTCAGCTAAAAAATCAATCAACACTTGGTCGTGAAGATTGGGAAGGGGTAAGTAATGCGCACCCAAAGGAAATTGGGTAAATTCATTTTCTCCCGAAGCTGAATTTCCTCCAGCTTTGTTGTCTATTTCAAGCAAAAGAAAGTCCTTTTCGCCTTTTTTTAGCAATTGTCGGCAAGCACTTAGCCCTGTTATTCCTGCACCAATGATGAGGATTTTGATGCTTTTTTCTTCGGAAGGTGGTGGGAAATCCTGAGTCAATAGACGATGCCCAAGCGAAAAATTTGCGCCCAACATTCGCCACTTTATTACATTTACAGCTTTCTGACAGGCCTCCCAAAAAGGATAAGTCAAAAATAAGATGCCAATATTCCTAAAAAAATGCCTTCTTGAATTTTTAGTATTTGCTCCATTCTTCATCAAAATAACGAACTAAAATTTGATTGTCCAAACGATTCACTTCAACTTCTTTTTGAGCTATATCTGTTTGAAAATGAGTGAGTTCTGAGAATCGGTAATCGTAAAACCTCAGGTTTTTTACTTGCCGTTGCGCTTGTTTTGGCACTTCATTTTGAGGAGAAACCAATACAAAGCCCCATTCTCCAAATGAAGGTACATAAGCGTGGTAGGCTTGTACAGTGGCAAAAATTTGCTGTACTGTACGATGAATACACCAATAAGATTTTGGTGCAAAATAAGGCGATGTGGTCTGAATCGAAATTAGCGCATCAGGCGTGAGTGCTTTTTTTAGCGTGTCGTAAAAATTCAAAGTGTAGAGTTTTCCAACGCTATAATTAGAAGGGTCTGGGAAATCAACAATTGCTACATCGTAGCGTTCCGCATTGTTTTTTAGCCAAACATAAGCATCGGCATTGACAATTTTTACTTTCGGATTAGAAAGCGATTTATCGTTCAACGCTTGTAATAACGTATTGGTTTTGAACAAGTTAGTCATTCCTTCGTCCAAATCAACAAGAGTAATTTCTTTTACTTCATCGTATTTCAAGATTTCTCGCAACGCCAAACCATCACCACCACCAAGTACTAAAACACGTTCAATTTTTTTTGCTAAAGAAAGAGTCGGATGCACCAGACTCTCGTGATAACGGTACTCGTCTTTTGAGCTGAATTGCAGATTGTTGTTCAAATACAAACGAAAATCATTTTTTGTTCTGGTCAAAACAATCCGTTGATAAGGCGTTGATTTTGTAAAAATAATATTCTCTCCGTATAATTTTCCTTCCGAAAAAGCCAATATTTTGTCAGAAAAGAAAAATGCAAGCAATAAAAGTAAAAAAACAACAATGGATTTAACTTTCAAACGCAACGGATTTTTTATTTCTTTTTCTAATAAAAAACAAAGCGCAATCGCAATACTTACATTCAGCAATCCAAAAAAAAGAGAAGTGCGAATCAAGCCTAAATTCGGTACTAACACCAAAGGAAAAAGCATTGAGGCTAACAATGCGCCGACATAATCTACCGCAAAAACATTCGACACTAACTCTTTGAATTCAATGCGTTTTTCTAACAAATTCATCAACAATGGAATTTCTAAACCAACTAAAGAACCTGTCAAAAAGACCAATAAATATAAAATAAATTGGAATTGTGCGCCATAATCAAACACCAAAAACAAGACAATCGAGCTGAATCCGCCAATCAATCCGACCAAGATTTCTATGTCAATAAATTTATCTAAAAGATTTTCTTTTAGGTATTTAGCAAAATAAGAGCCTACGCCCATCGAAAACAAATAGACTCCAATGATAAATGAAAACTGTTTGACCGAATCGCCCAGCAAATAACTGGCAAGTGCGCCCGCAACCAACTCATACACCAAACCACAAGTGGCAATCGTGAAGACCGAAAACAGAAGCAAATACTCAAATTGCAACCATTTTTTAACCATGAATCGCTGCGCTAATGATTAGGGCAATGGCAATAATCATTGAGCCAAAAATGATAGCAATGGCTGTATTTTTATTTTTTACGATTTCGCCCCAAGTATCCTCGGGCGTGATTTTTTCTATCAAATAATAGCCAACCAACCAAATTAGGATTCCTAAAATAGAATATACAGCTGCTGAAATAAGCGGATTTGCTAATAAATTTTCCATAAAAATGTTTTATTTGTGATTAAAATGACTGCCATTGCCATAAGAACGTTGGCTTGGTCTATAATTTTCGGTTTGTTTACAATCAAAACATTCGTTGCCTTGAAAAGTCATGTACGTGAACCATGTTAGTACAAACGAACCTATAAGAAATGCGATTGCATTTTTTTTAATAAAAAATAGTATTTTTTCCATTTTAAAGACTTATTTAAGTATCAAAAAAATCCTAAGATTCATAAGTATAAGGTGAAAAATCGCTTTGAAACCAGCGTTCCCTTTCAAAATAATGTTCTGCGGCATAACCAGCTGCAACAGCTCCTAAGAGCATAAACAATGCCCAAAACAAATTCCAACCCATTGGCTTGTGCGCTACAACTTTGAACAGCATCGGGGATAAATTATTCGCTTCTGTCTGCCTAAAAGTTTGGACAACAAAATGATAGTTGCCCGCAGGAACAGCACAAATATTAAAAGTCGCACTTTGACTACCTTCACTCCAAGATTCTCCACCTTCAACACCATAATAGTATTCTAATTCTTGCGATGTATAACGCTCTTCATTGGTGTTTTCATTAACCAAAAGTATCTCCGCAGCTGCCCAAGAATTGTTCACATTGGTTTTCAATTCGACGGTCAAAGGCGTTGCTACACCTGAAATCTGAAAAGATGGACTGACCGTTTCTTTTCCAGTAGCATCAGTCAAAGCATAAGACTCTGTAATGATTTGGTGTATTGGGTGCGTCATCAGGATATTAATGTAAAATGCCACACAAAGTGCCGCAAAACTCAATAAAATCTGTGTTGCGCTAAATGTATCGTAATAAAAAGGTTGTACCATTCCGTAACCTCTTTTTTCGGGTACATCAATGTTTGCAAAAGCCTTTTCAAGTTCCTTTTTTCCGATATGCCGTCCCAAATAAACAGTGACATTTTTTTCATTTCTTTCAAAAAGCAATGCTTTGTCATTACAAACAAAATCAATAGCGGTAGTTTCGGTTGTCGCAATTTTTTCTTGAAAAAAACCTTCGGCATGGATGGTGTTGAATTGGTCTTTATTGAAAACTCTATACGTAACTTTATCATAATCAATATAATACGCTTTTTCAAAATGACTTTCAAAATTATTGAGAATTTCTTTTGCCAACATCCAATGTCCATCATAAGCCTCACTTAAATAACAACATTTTCCTTCGGCATTACACAAGGTAAATTCTCTCCACAAAAAATGCGTCTTGGTTTTTTTTACTGTAATATTGATGACTTCCCAAGTGTCTTCGTCCAATCTTGCAGTTGCGCCAAGCTCCAAACCGACGACCAAATCCAAATTGTATTCTGAATATTTTTTGGCTGAAAAATTAGAGCTGTCATTTTGTAAAAAGTGTTGTGTACAACATTCTGGGCATACAAATTCCGCCCAAGCTACGTCAGTAGCAATACTCGTTTCTTTCTTACAGTTTTTACATTGCTTTGTGGTCATCTGTAAATTTCGTTTTGCTGAATAATTTCGGCACTAAAATACAAAATATTTTCATTTGCAATGGTTTTTACCAAAAAAGAATTGTCTTTTTCATAATTACAAAGGTAAATATCCATTGTTAAGCGATTAAACTCTGGCCAAGTATGTATGCAAAGGTGTGACTCTTTCAAACAAATTGCCATCGTAAATCCTTGTGTATCAAACTGATGTGATGTTTCGCCAACAATTGTCAAGTTGTTTTTTAATAAAAAATCAACAATAAAAATACGCCAAGCATTCATGTCTTGCAACAAGATGGTTTTAGGCGAATTTAGACTTAGTAAAATGTGTAATCCTGGTTGATACATGTTTGAGAAAAAGTAAAATAAATGCAAATGTAGCAAAAAAAAACTGCATCATTTTGTGATGCAGTTTTTTATTTTTACAGACTTCTAAAATTTAAAACCAACCGTAGCAATCAGCTGTCCTTGATTGCGGCTTTTATTTACCAAAGGTTGTGAATAATCCTCTGAAACCAAGTATGGCTTATCTGTTGTATTGCTTTGCGAAATCTGGTAAGCCAAATCCGCATAAAATTTATTTTCACGAATACCTGCACCCAGCGTATAGATTTTGGTAGCGTTGCTAAAATAATTTTTATTTTCAAAACCTTTGCTTGGCAATCCCAATGTGGATAACCCAACTCTAAATCTGAAAATATCTTTTACGTACTCTGCACCAACACGAAGATTCACTGTGGCTTTGTAATTGTCTGCAATGGCTTGATTCACTTTGATGGCGGTTGCTTTGTCGCTGTCAAACTGAAAACTCATGGTACTATAGTCTATATAATCCACATCGGCACTGATAAAACCTTTTTTTCCAAAAAGATAGGCAGCACTACCAATAAATTTCGTAGGTGTGCGAAGTACATATTCAAAAGAGCCATCAGGAGATTTTGCCGTATTGCTTATTGGGCCACTTCCATCTACGTAATTGTATATTAATTCTGTATTGAAATTATCCGTCAAACTGTAAATAGTTGGTGAATGTACCGCTGCACCAAGGCGTAATTTTTGTGTTGGACGAAAAATAATACCCAATTTGGCATTAAGACCAGAACCATTTTGTGTCAAGTTTTCTCTAAAAACAAGTTCCTTAAAATAAGGAACATCGTCTAATTTGTCGCCATTCGTAGAGATTTTATCATTTTCCTCATACGTTTTATTTTCATTAAAACTGACAAAAGGAATCCCAATTGTTGCACCAATCATTATTTTTTCTTTGTAATTCGCAGCATAACTCAATACCACTTCATTGGCTCTACCATTGATTACAGCTTGTTGTGTTTTGCTGATTACAACGCTTTTACTTCCATCAAAATCACTTGCATAGCTATTGACCAAGTTGCTTTTATAAATTGCATTGGCTTCTTCGGCTAAACCTTCTTCAAAACTATTTAAGCCATCGCCTTTGTCAAGTGCTGTATTTGCTTTTTCTTGAAAACGATTGATAATAGAACCTTTTCCAATACCATCAAAATAAAAACTGTTGCCGTAATTTGCCAAACGATTTACACCGATTGCCCAGTTTGCAGTTGTCCAATTGCCACGGCTTGGGCGACGGCTTCCTACAAAACCAATATTATTCAAATTGAATTTTGCGCTACGTTCTGCAATAGCGATATTTTTTTCGTCACCTTCTAATTTTGATTTTACGGCGGTGGTATTGTAGCCCAAAGAAAAGACAAACTCAGAAGTTCGGTAGTTTGCCAAACCTGCTGGATTTACACCAATGGCTGCAAAATCTGCACCCAACGCACCAATTGCGCCACCAATACCCATGGAACGGGCAGTTCCATTTCCGTTTGGCAGTAAAGAATATCTAAGGGCATCTGTGCCGTTTTGTGCATTTGTTTGAACGGCGAATAAGTATATTGTAAGAACAAAAAGGAATTTTCTCATAACGTATTGATTTTGAATTGTTCAGAAAATGATATAAAAATAGCGGGCAAGGAAAGTCCAGCTTACGTTTTACCCGCTATTTTGAGTTTTTTATTTTTTATAAAAACAAAATTTGCATTTTTTAATTTCTACCGCTTCTACCGCTACCTGACGAACTTCTTCCAGAAGAAGATGATCCGCTGCTTTCGCTACGGCTTGGTGCAGGAGTACTTCTTGATTCGCTTGAACGGCTGCTGTTGTAGTTGCTACTTTCGTTGCTACGACTTGGCGAACTACTTTCCTGAGAGCGAGAATTATTTGAACGCTCAGTACGGCTGCTACGGCTTTCACTTTCGTCGCTGCTATTGCTGCGGCTTGGTGGTGAATAGCTGCGTTGCGGACGACTTTCTGTTTCAGAACGGCTGCTGTTATTGCTGCGACTTGGCGTTGATGAACCTTCTGGACGTTTTTCTGTTTCGTAACGATTCGTAGAAGTTGCTTCTGAGCGAACAGGTGCATTGCTTCTTGTTCCTTCGTCTTGGTAACGAATATTACTTCTGTCAGTACGAGAAGGCGCATTGCTATCGTCAAAAGTACGAACATCACGCTGTGGTTTGCCAGTAGCTTCTGTATCCCATGAGTTTCCTCTTGGTGCAGATGTTGGTGCTGTATTGGTTGTTGTTTGTGTCGCAGTAGTTGCAGGATTGTTACGACCAGTGGTTGTACCGTTGGTTGTTCCATTTGCTGCATCACGACCAACTTTTATTGGAGGTGCTGGATTAGAAGAACCACCATGTGTACGAGGTCCAGTATATGAACCTTTTGGATTGGTGCTGGTGTTTGCTCCACCACCATTGTTATTCCATGTACCATTGTTCCAACCGTTGTTGTTCCAACCATTTCCGTTCCAACCGTTATTCCAGCCATTATTGTTCCAAGAATTGTAGTAATTGTTGTTGTAATAACCGTAACCATAATAGTTGTTTATGTAGGTATTGCCCCAACCATTGTTGCCCCAGCTGTTCCAACCGTTGTTGAAACCATTGTTAAAAGACCAAGGGTCATAACCCCAGTTGCTCCAAGAGTTCCAACGATTCCAACTATTGCAACGGTTCCATTGACTGTTGTAAATGTGAATACTTGCTGGTGCATAAGAATAGTTGTCATACCAAGGATTGTCCCAAAGTCCAGCGTCAAAGCTACGGTAACGGTTGCGACGAATACGTTTTGAGTAATAATAATCATCGTCTTCGTCATCATCGTTGCCAACAAAACGAGCGTCACTGCCGCCATTGCTGTCATCGTCATTGGCACTGTAAGAATTTTGTGATTGTGGTTTTTTCAAACCACCTCCATCATTTTCATCTTCATTGATAGGTTCTGCTTTGATGGTAGAACCATAGTAATAGTCACGATCCGTAGTTGGGTCGTAGTACAAATCATCGTATTGTGCAAAAACACTTACACTGCTAAACAAGGCTACGAAAAAAAGAGCGATTGATAAAATGCGAGCTTTCATTGTAATATATGTATTTTAATTTTTTTGAAAAAATATTTTTGATTATATTAGTTAAGACGTACAATTCAACAACAAGGTAGATGTAAAAATTCAATATTTTAGTTAAATTATTGATAAATTATCTAAAATAATATTTTTTAACATTTTTTACGTTTCGATTTTCTCACTTTCCTACTTTGAGCTAAATTAATTGGTATTATTTATTACCTTTGTATTGAAAACCACCCAAATATAAAATCAAAAAATTTTTGTACGATGACAGCACTTAGCAACAAAGCTCAAGCAAAACATATACTTAACGATGCAAAAGATATTTCTTCCAAAGAAGCTATCTTGACATTGGTCGAAGACTTAAAATCGGAAGGTAAGTTTTCTTATGCTGCGATGCTTCTAAAAAAATTGCAAGTAAAAGAACCTTATAACAACGAGCTTTTGCTAAACCTTTCTTTGTGTGTCTATAAGGACAATGATTTGCCATCAGTTGTCAAATACGACAAGGCATTGGATTTGTTAAAAATGGTTACTCCCAAGGACAATCCTAAGCAAACCTGCCAGAAATATGCACAATATGGAGCAATTTATAAAAGAATGTGGCAAGCCGAAGGCAATCCTCAATTTTTAGATACAGCTTTGTACAATTATAAAAAAGGTTATGAATTGTGGCTTTTTGGTATAAAAGATGAACAAATTCCTGGTGATAAAGTCAAATTCAGCACTCATTCAGCCAATGACAATGCTTATAATGCCATCAATTACGCATTTTGTTTGGATCTTTTGGCTGAAATAAAATCAAATAAGGAAACATTTGATATTATTGACAACCAAGACATAGAACGCCATCGCTCAGAAGCACAACGTATCAGAAATATAATCATTCAGCATTATTTGGGTTTTTCGGCAGCATCGTTTAATACTGAAAGTGCCACGAACGCTATCGCTAATTGGGATAGTGCCTTAGAAAAAAATGAATGGATTTACGGTACACTTGGAGAATCTTTTTTTGGAGAAAAAATATATGAAGGTGCTGGTTTTTTCTATTCTATTTTTAAAGAAAAAATGACTACTAAGGGTATTGAAGAAGATATTGAAGTAAGAAACGATTGGAAAATTTCCATTACAGCGCAGCAATTGTACAGTCTTGCAACGCTTCAAAGTGCCAGAGAAAAAAATGTGTATAGTCTTCAAGCCAATGCTGAAAGTTTGTCTGTAAAACGGCGAGAAGTGTTAAATGTTTTGATAAACAATCCTGCAAATTTGGGCGAAATGACCATTTCTGACAAGGTTGGCATTGGGCTTTCTGGTGGTGGATTTAGAGCAGCTTTGTATCATATTGGTGTTTTGGCTCGTTTGGCAGAGTTGGATATGTTGCGCAATTTGGAAGTCATTTCCTGTGTTTCGGGCGGCTCTATTATTGGTACTTTTTATTATTTAAAAGTAAAAAAATTATTAGAAGAAAAAATTGATGCGGAAATTGTTAGAGAAGATTATATTCGCTTGGTGCAAGAAGTAGAAACAGAATTTTTGGCAGTTGTTCAAAAAAATATTCGACAAGAGGTTTTTACAAATATTGGTGCAAACTTCAAAATGGGTTTCCATCGTCATTACTCTCGAACACACCGTTTGGGTGAATTGTATGAAGAATATTTCTATGCGCCACTAACCAATTCTAAGCAATTTCCTGTTCCTATTAATAGCCTGATAATTGCGCCAGCTGATTCTTATGACGAAAATGGAAAAGCAATTCCTATCGCTAATTTCAAGATAAAACACGACAATTGGTATCGAAAAAACAAAGTCCCTATCCTTGTTTTGAATGCTACGAGCTTGAATACTGGTCACAATTGGCAATTTACAGCAAAATGGATGGGCGAACCGCCTGCAAATTTGCAGCCAGAAGTAGATATGAAAAGTCGCTTGCGTCGCATGGATTATACTGATGCACCAAAGGCGTATCAGGATTTTAGATTGGGTTATGCGGTGGCTTCGTCGTCTTGTGTTCCTGGACTTTTTGCGGCATTTCCTATGCCTGATTTGTACCCAAAAGTAGATTTGAAATTGGTTGATGGAGGCGTTCACGACAATCAAGGTATATCCAGTTTGATAGAACAAGAATGTAAATTTATCATTGTAAGTGATGCAAGTGGTCAATTAGCGGAAGAAAATGCCATTTTGAACTCAGGGCCTTTATATACCATCAATCGAACAAATTTGATTTTGCAAGAAAGAATTAGAGAGAATGAGTTTTTGGAAGTAACGACTCGTTATCGTTCATCGCAATTGAGTAATCTAAAATTTATGCACTTGCGAAAATTTTTGTACTCTCCACCAATCAGTTGTTACGGAAGCGATGAGCCAGTTCATTTTTTGAGTACAGGTGTTGATGTAGAAGCCAATAAGCCAGAAGATTATGGCATAAAACCTGAGATTCAAGATTTGATTTCAAAGTTGCGAACAGATTTAGATGCTTTTTCTGACCAAGAAGCTTTTGCACTGATGTACAGTGGTTATCAAATGACCAAATTTGAATTTTTACATGGAAAAAATAAACAACCTGACATTGAATCTGCATCTTGGCGATTTTTTGTTGTGGCAGACGAAATGAGCGTTGAAAAAAAGTCCGACGGAAAATTTGCAAAAGTATTAGAGCTGGGAAGTCTTGTTTTCGGAAAGGTTTTAGAAATTAGCAGCACAATAAAATTGGGTTCTTATATTTTTGCCAGTGCCTTTATTTTGTTTTTTGGGATTCGTTTTTTCATCGTGAACGACCTTTCGTTGCGTGAAATCGCTACTTATTTGCTTATGATTTCAAGTGTTTTAGCCTTGTTTTTTAGTAATAAAATAAAGCAATACTTTAATTTACCTCGTTATTTGGAGAGTATTTTGTTGGCATTTTTTGCAGGAGTTGTCATTGGGCCACTTATTATATTTTATATGTTTTTCTTTAATAAGATTTATTTGGAATATGGTGAAGTCGTAAAAAAATGGTGGAAAAAACCTAATGAATAATAGTAATATCTACGAAATGTCGTCTGTTTAGGTCAATGTCATTAAGCTAAGGATTTTAAAAATGTGTTGCTTCGCAAAAGAATTGAACAACACTTTCTGATGCCCTCACCCTAAAGGGAATGACTCCTAAATGTATTATTTTAATTTGTTTTCAGCAATAAAAACAATCGTTTTACTGCTGAAAACTGAAAAAACTTACTTTTTGGGACGGAGTTCCCTTTAGGGTAAGGGCATCAGAAAGTAAATTTAGGTTGTTGAGCAAAGCATTTAAAATCAAAACCCTTTGCTTAATGACATTGCCGTTTAGGTAACATTTTCGTAGATGTAACTATTATTTTTTTTACTCGTAATTGGTTTGTAATCAATTAATTACAAAATTTATTTGTTTACCTAAACCGACTTCTATAATTCTCAATAATGTTGAAAATTGAATATCACTTTTTCCATTCTCTATTCTGGAAATGTAACTTTTCTTTGTTCCTGCACGCAAAGCCAATTCTTCTTGTGTTAAATCGGCTCTTTTGCGTTGTTCTTTTATCAATTCACCAATTCTAAACGTTAGCGATTGCATTTCAAAGACCTCTCTTTCTGGCGTTCCCAAGTTGCCATATTGTTTGTTCAAGTGTTCCTCAAACGTGGTTATATTTGATTTATTTATCATCGTCTTTTTCTTTAAAATATTCTTGTTTAATTTTTTCTGCTTTCTCTAATTCATTCTTTGGTGTTTTTTCTGTTTTTTTTTGAAAACCGTTTATTGCTACGACCAAAGAACCTTCATCGAAAAAGCTGAAAATTCTAAAAATATCACTACCTACTTTTACTCGTATCTCAAAAAGTCCATCAGAACCTTCCATGTATTTGAAAAATTTCTCTGGTATTCTGTCCACTTGTCGGACTAAATCTAATACAAAGTCAATTTTTCGTTTCACACGGTCTGTCTGTTTGTCGTAAAAGTCGTAGAAATAATCTTTGTAAAATATGATTTTTCTTTCCATAATACAAAGTTATCTATTTAGATAACAATTTCCAAATAATTATCAATACTTAACCTAATATTTTTCTATCAAAGGAAAATTTAATTGAGTAGTGCAATAAAAACGTATAACCTTGAAAGTATTTTGCTACAAATTTTATTCAGAATTATCAAAAACTCACTAATACGTCGTAATTATTTGGTAATTAGCGTGTTGCTTGTTTTTATTGCAACTTTTCCTCTTACGAAATTCTACTCCACAATTTATTTTGACCACCCATTTCTGCCATTTTTTTGAATAATCCAGCATGGTGTGGTAGTTGAAGACCTGGGTCAGAATCCAATATATCAGAAGCGATTTCTCGTGCAGATTGGAGTATGTGACCATCTGTGGACAAGTCAGCAATACGAAGATTAAGGACACCGCTTTGCTGTGTCCCTTCGATATTTCCAGGACCACGAAGACGGAGGTCTGCTTCGGAGATTTTAAAACCATCTGTTGTTTCGCACATCGTCTTGATGCGTTCTCGGGCATCAGTGCTGAGTTTGTAACTTGACATCAGAATACAATAAGATTGTTCTCCACCACGACCTACTCGACCACGCAACTGATGCAATTGCGACAAACCAAAACGTTCTGTGTTTTCAATAATCATTACCGTTGAGTTTGGCACATTCACACCAACCTCAATCACCGTGGTGGCAATCATTATTTGCGTTTCTTTTTTGATAAAACGTTGCATTTCAAAGTCCTTGTCCGCAGGTTTCATTTTCCCATGAACAATACTAATTTGATAATCAGGAATCGGAAATTCTCTTGAAAGAGATTCGTGACCTTCCATTAGATTTTTTAAATCCAACTTTTCGCTTTCTTCAATTAAAGGATAAACAACATAAATTTGGCGACCTTTGGAAATTTCTTCTTTCATAAATCCAAAAACCCGCAAACGATGCGCTTCGGTTCGATGGACTGTTCTGATTTCCTTTCGTCCTGGAGGTAGCTCGTCAATCACCGAAACGTCTAAGTCGCCATAAAGTGTCATGGCAAGCGTTCTTGGAATTGGCGTTGCAGTCATCACCAAAATATGTGGTGCGCCATTAGGGTTTTTTCGCCATAATTTTGCCCTTTGTTCTACACCAAAACGATGTTGCTCGTCGGTAATAGAGAGTCCAATATTTTTAAATTCTACGGTATCTTCAATCAAAGCGTGCGTACCTATCACGATGTGCGCTTCACCTGTTTTTAATTGTTCTAAAACTTCTTTTCGCTTTTTACCTTTTACTTGTCCTGAAAGGAAAACAACTTTTAGTCCAATTTTCTCAGCAAACTCAGAAATTCCTGCGTAGTGCTGTTGCGCCAAAATCTCTGTTGGTGCCATCAAACTGGCTTGAAAACCATTGTCAATCGCCATCAACATAGACATAAACGCTACGATGGTTTTTCCACTACCAACATCACCTTGCAAAAGGCGATTCATCTGAACACCTATGGAAAAATCTCTCCTAATTTCTTTCAATACTCTTTTTTGCGCATTGGTCAATTGAAAAGGCAAATGTTCGTGGTAAAAATTATTGAAAAAATCACCAATTGTACCAAAAACAAAGCCTCTCGTAGCACTTTTCCTTTTTTTCTTACTTTGAAGTATTTTTAATTGTAAAAAAAACAATTCTTCAAACTTCAGACGGTTGCGGGCTGATTGTAATTCGCTTTCATTTTTTGGAAAATGTATTTGTCGGATTCCTTCCGAGTGTGAAGGCAAACGAAGTTTTTCAACCAAATCAGTCGGCAACATTTCAGCCAAATCATCATCGGTCAATCTGTCCAAAAGATCTTGCATCAAACGACGACGAAACTTAGCATCCATACCCTTCAAATTCAATTTTTCCGTACTTGGATAAACGGGCGCAAATGTTAGCGAAGCCGTTTTTTCCATATCGGGAAGCAACTGCTCCATTTCAGGATGTGGAATATTAAAACTCCCGTTAAACTCATTGGCTCGACCATAAGCAACATATTCACCACCGATTTGTAGCGTTTTTTCAATCCAATTGGTACCTCGAAACCAAACCAAATCCATCACGCCACTTTCATCACGAATGGTTGCGACCAAACGTTTTTTATTGCCATCACCCAGCGTTTCCACTCTCCTTAGGATTCCTTTTATTTGGACATCCGTACTTTCGGGAGAAATATCGCCAATGCGAGTGAACTGCGTTTTGTCCACATAGCGGTAAGGATATTGCAACAATAAATCACGAAAAGTGAAGATTTGCAACTCTTTTTTAAGTGTTTCGCCCCTGCTTGGGCCAACACCTTTAAGGTACTCAATACCTGTATCTAATATGGAAATGCCTCGATTCATAAATATTAGGGCAAAAATAAACAATAAAATTTAAAAACAATGAGTATTTGTCCTAAATTGTTTTTAAAGTAAAATGAAAAAAGATTTTATTTTTTGTGAAAAATTGAAATGCTATGAGTTTTATGACAGATTTCTTGAAAAATATTTTTATTAACAAAAAATTAACTTTTGTATTTTTTGGAATTATATTTTGCATTGTATTTATTTTTAAAAATTAAAATTAATAATAAAATCAAAAAAAAGATAGACATGAATGTTTTTAAGTATTTATTTTTTAAAATATAATTTACAAAAATGTAAAAATTTGACAAATTCAAAAAAGTACACCAACTTTGCAGCATCAAAAATATCGTTACGATTTTTTTGATAAAAAATTTCACTCCTTTTCAGCCTTGAGTTCACTCATTCTGAAAATTTTTATGGAGAAAGGTGGAGAGAACAGGCTCTATGAAACCTTAGCAACCTACTTTTTTAAGAAGTGTGGTGCTAAAACCTGCCAATTTTTTGGAACAATAAAAATTAAAAAAATGAACTTAGGTTTTTCTTTATTCTTACAAATTTTCGGTGAGCGATTACGCTCCTTTTCCAACTTCTTTTTAAACATTGCGGGTATCACAATAACACGTCCACAGGATTGTTGTTGTCACTGTTGTTGCTGTTGCTAATCCAAAACGAGCAATTCATCAATGGTTTTGTCGTTTCGTAGCTTAGGCTAAGGACGTGCGTCTTCATATATCCTTTACTTTTGTTGCGTTTCCATTTTCCATCTGATATTGCCAATTGCGATAAGCAGCACTATATATTTTTATTAAAAAAATTTAACTAATCAAAATAAATTTTTAGATTAATTTAAAAAATTTTATTTCAACTAAACATCCTCTTTTAAAAATGGCAAATTTACGTTTTGAAACACTTCAACTTCATGCAGGACAAGAGCCTGACGCTACGACAAACAGCCGTGCAGTTCCAATTTACCAAACGACTTCTTATGTTTTCAACAATGCGGCACACGGAGCTAACTTGTTCGCTCTCAAAGAGTTTGGTAATATTTATACCAGAATTATGAATCCAACGAATGACGTTTTTGAAAAACGAATTGCGGCACTTGAAGGCGGTGTTGCAGCATTGGCAGTTGGTTCAGGATTACTCAAAGCACAAAAGCCATTTACCTTGAAACTATTGGCAATCCAAGTTTTAGTATTCCTGATTTTGAAGCGATTGCACAAGTTGCCAAAAACTACAATATTCCCTTGATTGTGGACAATACTTTTGGTGCTGGCGGTTATCTTTTCCGACCTTTGGATCACGGTGCAAATGTCGTGGTGGCATCGGCTACCAAATGGATTGGTGGACATGGTACAAGCGTTGGTGGCGTTATCGTGGACGGTGGAAATTACAATTGGGGCAATGGTAAATTCTCTCAATTTAGCGAGCCTTCGGAAGGTTATCACGGCTTGGTTTTTAGTGATGTTTTTGGCGAAAATGGCCCTTTTGGCAACATTCAGTTTATCATCAGAGCAAGAGTTGAAGGTTTGCGTGACTTTGGACCAGCGTTGAGTCCTTTTAATTCTTTCTTGTTGTTGCAAGGTTTAGAAACCCTTTCTTTGCGTGTTCAACGGACTGTGGACAATGCATTAGAGTTGGCAAAATGGTTAGAAATACATCCAAAAGTTGAGTTTGTCAATTATCCTGGTTTGGCAAGCAGTCCACATCACACTTTGGCAAAAAAATACTTACGCAATGGTTATGGAGGTGTTTTGAGCTTTGGCATCAAAGGAGAAAAAGAAAATGCAACGACATTTATTGATAGCCTTAAATTGGTGAGTCATTTAGCAAATGTTGGTGATGCTAAAACATTGATTATACAACCAGCCGCTACGACACACCAACAATTGACTGATGCAGAACAAAAAGCTGCTGGCGTTTTGCCTACACTTTTACGTGTTTCAGTTGGTATTGAACATATCGAAGATATTAAGGCTGATTTTGAAAATGCTTTTGCACAAATTCCCGTTTTAGAGTTTGCATAAATTGTTTTTTTAGCTATTTAAAATTTGTAATTGTTTGCGATAAGTAATTCAACCGAGTACTTCTTGCAAACAATTACAAACAATATCAAACAATATACACGTCGAAAAGTGGTTTTGGGATTTTGTGTTTATGTAAAATATTGAATATCAAGCGTTTGCAATATCTTTAATATCTAATGTCCGTTGTGTATATAATTTCTTCAAAAATCAATTTCTTCAAAAGTGAATATTCTCAAAAGCTATAATATTTTCCCCTTAGAATGTGGCGTGACGCTACCCGAAATTTCTATTGCTTACCATACTTATGGTGAACTGAATGAAAGTAGGGACAATGTAATTTGGGTTTTTCATGCACTAACGGGAAGCTCTGATGCCGCCGATTGGTGGGACGGGCTGATTGGTGATGGTAAAATTTTTGACCCAAAAAAATATTTTATCGTCTGTGCCAATATGTTAGGCTCATGTTATGGCGCAACAAATGCCAACAGTCTCAATCCAATTACTCAAAAAAGATATGGAAAAGATTTTCCCATTATTACGATTCAAGATGTGGTCAATTCACATCGAATCTTACAAAAACACTTGAATATCAATAAGATATACTTAGGGATTGGCGGTTCTATGGGTGGTCAGCAAGTATTAGAGTGGTCTATTTTGGATAAAAATTTATTTGAAAATATTATTGTATTGGCAGCTGGCGCAAAAATGTATCCTTGGGCAATTGCTTTGAATGAAACGCAACGGATGGCACTTGAAGCTGACTCAACCCTGTATGACGATGATGAAAATGCTGGAAAAAAAGGCATGGAAGCGGCACGTGCTGTTGGTTTGATTTCTTACAGAACTTATGAAACTTATAATAAAACGCAGCGTGATAACAATAGTGAAAAATTGGATAATTTCAAAGTTACAAGTTATCAACGTTACCAAGGATTAAAATTGAGCAATCGTTTTGCTGCTTTATCGTATTTGAGTGTTACAAAAACAATGGACAGCCACAATGTTGGTCGGAATCGTGGCGGAATCGAAGCTGCTTTGGGTTCTATTGCGAGCAAAACTTTGGTTATTGGGATTCAATCAGATTTGTTGTTTCCTATTGACGAGCAAATTGAGTTGGCAGCACATATTCCAAATGCACAGCTGGAAATTATTGATAGCCCTTATGGTCACGATGGTTTTTTGATTGAAAATGAACAAATTACAACATTGATTCAAGGTTTTTTAAGTAAAAAAATACAGCGAGTTGCTCAAAAATGTTTTTCTTACTGAACTTTAGTGCTTTAAATCTGGTTTGTTAAGCAAAAGGAGTGTATCTTTGCACGATTTTTCAAAAAAACAATCGTTACATAATGCAATTAAGTGAACAGGAAATCGTTCGCCGAGAATCTTTGGCGAAATTAAGAGAAATGGGCGTTGAGCCTTATCCCGCAGCACAATTCATCATCAGTGCTTCAGCGGAAGAAATTAAAGCAAATTACAAAGAAGAAGTCTTAGAAGACGGTTCTAAAAATAGATTGAACTACCACGAAGTGAGTTTGGCTGGTCGTTTGATGAATGTCCGTGAAGCAGGAAAAGCCCTTTTTGGAAACATTCAAGACAGCTCTGGGCGGATTCAATTTTATATGCGTCGTGACGACTTGGCGCAAGGCGAAGACAATACTTTTTTTGATGTTGCTATTAAAAAATTATTGGACATTGGCGATTATGTAGGTGTCAAAGGTTATGCTTTTAAGACAAAAACAGGCGAAGTTTCCATTCACGTCAAGGAATTTACTGTTTTGGCTAAGTCATTGCGTCCTTTACCTATCGTAAAAATCGATGCAGAAGGCAATGTTTTTGATGCGTTTAGTGACCCAGAATTGCGTTATCGTCAGCGTTACGTTGATTTGACGGTGAACACGGGCATCAAAGATATTTTTGTAAAACGCAGTAAGATGGTGCAAACCATTCGTGATTTTTTGAACAGTCACGGTGCGTTGGAAGTAGATACGCCTGTATTGCAAAATATTCCAGGAGGTGCAGCCGCACGTCCTTTTATTACACACCACAATGCTTTAGATACGCAGTTTTATTTACGTATTGCCAACGAATTGTACTTGAAAAGATTGGTTGTTGGTGGTTTTGACTTCGTTTATGAGTTTTCTCGTAACTTCCGTAATGAAGGAATGGACAGAACGCACAATCCTGAGTTCACTGTTTTGGAGTTCTACGTTGCTTACCAAGATTATTTTTGGATGATGGATTTCACCGAAGAACTTTTGGAAAAAGTAGCTATGGCATTGCATGGCACAACTGAAATTCCAGTTGGTGATACCATTATTAGCTTCAAAGCTCCTTTTAGAAGGGTCAGTATTTTGGACGCTATCCAAGAAAATACAGGCATTGATGTAAGCGAAATGGACGAAGATGGACTTCGTGCTGTTTGCAAAAAATTACATATTGGTGTTGAAGATTCTATGGGTAAAGGAAAATTAATTGATGAGCTGTTTGGCGAAACTTCTGAAAAAAAGTACGTTCAACCAACATTTATCATTGATTATCCCGTAGAAATGTCGCCTTTGACCAAAAAGCACCGCAGCAAACCAGGTTTGGTAGAGCGTTTTGAGTTGATGATTAACGGAAAGGAAGTTGCCAACGCTTATACAGAGTTGAACGACCCAATTGACCAACGTGAACGTTTTGAAGACCAAGTGAAACTCATGGATAGAGGTGACGACGAAGCGATGTTTATTGACCACGACTTCTTGCGTGCTATGGAATATGGTATGCCACCGATGGCTGGTATTGGAATTGGAATTGACCGTTTGGCAATGTTGATGACCAATCAGGCTTCTATTCAAGAGGTTTTGTTTTTCCCTCAAATGAAACCAGAAGTCAAATAGTCAGAAGTCTAGTAAGTAATAAGACAAAATTATTTGATAATAAACACATAGCAACATAGGACACATAGTATTGAAAATCAATGTTCTATGTGTCCTATATCACTATGTGTTTATTTTGTCCATGCTTTTAAAGTCAAATATAGTCGTAAGTCTTTTAACGCAATAACATAAATGAAAATAATTATCCCAATGGCGGGAAAAGGCTCACGCCTTCGTCCTCATACACTTACAATTCCAAAACCACTGGTTGCCGTTGCAGGTAAAACCATTGTACAACGTTTGGTGGAAGATATTTCCCGTGCTTATCATGGAGAAATAGAAGAAGTTGCTTTTATCGTTGGAAATTTTGGAGAAGAAGTAGAAAAAGATTTGGTAAAAATAGCCAATTCAATTGGTGCAAAAGGTTCTATCTATTATCAAGATGTACCGTTGGGTATTGCGCACGCTATTTTGTGTGCTGGAAATAGCTTGGCTGGCCCTTGTATGGTCGCTTTTGCAGATACTTTATTCAGGGCAAATTTTCGTTTTGATGCAGAACAAGATGGTGTGATTTGGGTACAAAAAGTAGCTGACCCATCTGCTTTTGGTGTTGTAAAAACAGACAAAGAAGGTATTATTGAGCAATTTGTAGAAAAATCGCCTGTTTTTGTTTCTGATTTGGCGATTGTAGGGATTTATTATTTTAAAGATGGAGAATACCTTAAATCGCAATTGCAATACCTGATTGACAACGATATTAAATACAAAGGAGAATTTCAGCTGACAAGCGCATTGGAAAATATGCGTGAAAGTGGTTCAAAATTCACAACAGCAAGTATTGATGAATGGTTGGATTGTGGCAACAAAGAAGCCGTTGTTCACTCAAATCAACGTGTTTTGGCACAAAATAAAGGAAATAGTTTAATGGCAGCTTCTGTGACATTAGACAATTCTGTCATTATTCCGCCTTGCTATATTGGAGCTAATTGTACCATTAGCCAATCAGTGATTGGTCCTTATGTTTCAATTGGTGCAAATTCTGTTATTGAAAAATCTGTTATCAGCAATAGTGTTATTCAAAATGAAAGCATGATTAGCGATGCTAATTTGGAAAATTCTATGATTGGTAATTTTGTGGAATACATCGGTAGGAAATCTGAAATTAGTATTGGCGATTATTCAAAATACGCAAGTTAAGATACATACATAGTGGATATTGGTGATTAGATATTAGGATATTGCAAATGCTTATTGTTCAACATTTTGCATAAATGCAAAATCTCAAAAGCACTTTCCGATGTGTATAGATTAAGAGATTGGATATTAGACACTTTGCAATATCCAATCTCTTAAATATCTAATATCCGTTGTTATACTATAGCTATTTTTCGTTTTAAATCTTCAAAAAGAACTTGAATGTTCTGAAAATCTTCCATTTTTACATCACCTGCACCAAACCACGCCTTTTCATAAGCCATTGTCAATGACATAAAAGGAGCAAGATAAAGCTGGTGTTTTATTTCACGGACATATTCACGATTGGTCTTGTCTTTTCGCCATTTGATATGATTTTTCAATGCCAACTGCTGAACAATCAACAAATAATACAAACGAATTGCGACTTTGTACTCTCCCAAACGAATCGCCTTTTCTAATGGTGTTTCGATGTTTGCTTCTGGCAAATTATCTTCAAGAAGTTCTACTTCTGACAATAATTTTTCTTTTTCCAACTGCTTATCCGACGTTCCCAATCCTCCAACAAAATAATAAATCAAAATACCTATCAAAACAATGCCTATCAAAATCGCAGCAAACTTTACAAAATTTGCAAAGCCATTCATATTTGGTGCATTTGGAAGTTTCGTATCTTTCTTTTTTTCTGGTTCTTTTATTGTTTTATCTTTGATATTGTAGCGTTTTTTTTGCTGGTCAAAAATCGAGCGACCATCATCACGATTATAGTCCAAATCCTTCACAGATTGCTCCCAATTGTTTTGATTAAAAGGATTGGATTCTGCAACAACGGGTTTGTCTTGTGCTTCTAAAGTCAAACTTAGAAACAAGCAAAAGAAAAGCAATAAACAATTGATTTTCAATGATTTATTAAAAAAATAATTTTTCAAAATTAATTATTGTACCTTCTTTTTACCAAACGGATAAAAGGCTTCGCTTGTTTTTCTTTGGAAGACCAATCAAATCGAGAAGCCAACAAAGCCAAATGATTCTTTGCAGCTTCGTAGTTTCCAACACTATTCAAAGTATTCACAGCCGTATCAAATTCATGTTGATTGCTATCAAATAAATCATTGAGAAAAATGATTTTTTCGTTCAAACCCATCGCTTTGCGAATGTCATCAATAGGCATTTCACCCAATTTGTCGGACAATTCTTTTTTCAATTTTTCTTCAAAAAGCTCAGATTGATCAACACGCTCATTGGCGGGTTTAATCAATGGTTTTTGAGTTGTTTTAGGTCTTGGCGGTTCTGGAAAAACCGTTTGTGGCAATGGTTTTGGTATTTCAACAGGCGGTGGTGGTGGTGCGGGTTTTGGCATTTCCATGACCACGGGTTGTGGTGTAGGAATTGCAATTGGAGCAATCACTACGGGAGCTGGTTTTGGTGGTGGCGGTGGTGTTTCAATCTCCAGTTCAACGACAATAGGCGCAGGTGGAGGAACGACAATCGCTTCCTTTGGCTTTGGTTCAGGAGTCGGCACGACAATAGGCGCAGGAGCTTCTTCTGTACTTAGAAATGCCTCGTAGAATTGACGTACATAACTGAGCATCAAATCACGCTCAATGCTCGATACTTGACCGTCTATTTCAACGCTATTGTAGAGCGTATTTATTTTATTTAATAAAAATTTAGCTTGTTGTAATGACATGATATATGTTGCTAATCCTTTTGAAATCAATTTTTTACATAGATGAAAAAATTGATTTTGATATTTTTTTTTTAAAATTAAAAAAAACAAAAATTAAAAATTCATTTTTTTGCTTTATTTTAGCGCAAAAATAATGATTTTTTTTTAATTTTTCTTATGTTTTTAGAACCACATTTTAAAGGACAACGCAATGGTTGGATAGAAGTCGTCTGCGGCTCTATGTTTTCGGGCAAAACGGAAGAGTTGATTCGCCGTTTGCGCCGTGCTAATTTTGCCAATCAGAAAGTCGAAATTTTCAAACCTGCGATTGATACCCGTTATGACGAAACCGATGTGGTGTCGCATAATGCGACATCTATCAATGCTAAACCTATACAATCGTCCGCTGATTTGTTGAATGTCAGCGACGATGTGAACGTTGTAGGAATTGACGAAGCTCAATTTTTTGACTTAGAACTCACCGACGTTTGCCAAGAATTGGCAATGCGAGGCATTCGTGTCATTGTCGCTGGTTTGGACATGGATTTCCGTGGCGTTCCTTTTGGCCCAATGCCGCATTTGTTGGCGGTGGCGGAGTACATCACTAAAGTTCATGCGATTTGCGTACATTGCGGCAATTTGGCAACACATTCTTATCGTTTTTCGCAAGAAACTGACGTTGTTCACGTTGGAGAAACAGAATCTTACGAGCCTCGTTGTAGAACGTGTTACAATATGGGCAATATTTTGAAGTTTCCGTAATTGAAACTGTACGACTAATTTATGCCTTTACTTTTAACTCGATGTTCCAGTTTTTGAAATTTTAGGCATAATTTTTTTTGACACTAAAATTTTATAATTTTTTTATAATTTTTATAAAAATAAAAAATTGATA
>JAYWHK010000185.1:0-24349 GCA_043777755.1 Saprospiraceae bacterium | reverse complement strand
TCTAAAATCGGGTCGTCTTCCTTAGCTATTATTAAAACACATAGATTAATGCTTAAATTTGTTGCTGCAAAAGCAGCAACAAATTTGCTACACTAAGATTTTCTTTATATCCGTTGGATTAGCGTTTAAAAGCCAAAGGCAATAACGCTTTTCTGAACGTATTAATTCCCTACCTCCAATAAATGGTCTAATATAAATCTCAGCATTTTCGTCCGAAGAAATAATATCGTCTTTTTCTATTTCAGAGAGTGTGAAGTTGCCGTCATCTAATGCAAAACTTCCATAATTTACTTCTTGAATATCAGAAATTGGTTTTTTCCTATTTTGTAACATTATCTCATTGCCTTCTACTAGATACGGATTAATATTTCGTACTCTTCTTTCAATAGCTTCCCCTTTGATATTTTGATAATCAAATAATTTTTTATCAGCAATATCAAACGAGGCAAAACCAATGATTACACAATGAACTGCTGCATTACCTTTTGCTTCATTTTTCCAAGAAAAAGTGCGGTGTGCAAAATGAATTTTTACTTTATAAAAATTAAAAAGAGTTCCCCATAAAATAGCAACTTGTTCTCCTTGTGAAATACTATTCGTGCTTACAAAAGCAACTTTTGTATTTGTGTTTTGTATATATTGCGCTGCTTTTAAATACCACGCTGCAACATAATCTAAATTTCCTGCGCCTTGAATACCAGCAAAAACCAAATTAATATCTGCTTTTTGAGCTTCATTTTGTAATTGTTTTCCTATAAAAGGCGGATTGCCAAGAATATAATCAAAAATCTTAGTGTTTTTTTGTTTTTGAGCGTTTTGGAATACTTCTTTATCCGTATAAATATTGATTTGTTTGGCAGAAATATTTACCGTTTCGTAATGATTTTCTGGTTCTTTTACTTGAAAAAGATTTACCTCATCAGCGGATACGTTATAAGTTATTGGTTTTAATATGGTGTTCCAATCTATCCGCAAAGCATTGCCATTGACGATTTTTGCAGCCTTTCGCAGTGGCAATTTCACGATGTATTGCCCGAACTCTTCCGAAACCAACATATTCATTTGATGGTCAATCAACCACATAGCTACTTCGGCAATTCTTGCAGGAAATTCATCATATTCTATACCTCCAAACTGATCAACATCTACTTTCAAAATCTCTCGAACATCTAAAACACCTTGTCCATTTCTGTTGAGTTCTCGCAAAATTTCTATCTCTAATTGCCTTAATTCTTTGTACGAGATTATCAAAAAATTGCCACAACCGCAAGCTGGGTCAAGAAAATGCAATGAAGCAATTTTTTGATGCAATTCATTTAATTTATTACGATTTCCTTTTGCTTTCTCAAATTCGCTATACAATCCATCTAAAAAAAGCGGTTTTATAACCTTTTGAATATTCAATTCAGAAGTGTAATGCGCTCCCAGATTACGACGTTCTTTTGGATTCATTACTGCTTGAAACATTGAGCCAAAGATAGCGGGCGAAATTCTACTCCAATCCAAACCACAAGCATGGAGTAACATTTCACGCATCTTAGTGTCAAAGGAAGCAATCGGAAGCACTTCTTCAAACAGTTTTCCATTCACATACGGAAAAGCACCAAGCGTTTCATCAAGGTTTTTCATTCGCTTGTCTTTTGGCGTATTCAACACTTGAAAAACTTGTGCTAAGTGCATCGCCAAATCGCTGCCATCTTCTTTCGTTTGTTGGTCTATATAATCTTGTAGTTGAGTGCGCTCAAAAATACTCGTATCTTCGGCAAAAAGACAAAATAACAAACGCACCAAGTACACCTCCAACGAATGACCTGTATAACCACTTGCTTCTAAGGCATCATGTAATTTCCCCATGCGCTCGGCTGCTTGAATATTGGCAGGGTCTTGGTCTTTATAAGTTCTTTTTTCAAATCCTGCAATAAAGCCGAATAGATGAACTTTTGTTACGAGTTGTTTCAGTTCAAACTCTTTAAAGTTGCCATCATCTTCTAAGTCGTACAATCTAAAATGCTGAAAATCAGACACTAATATATATTTTGGCAATTCATGTTCTTTCAATCCTGGAAAATAATCTTTCGCTTGTTGAAAGGCATTGTCTAAACTTCGTCCTCTTGATTTATGTTCTACCAGAACCACACCTTTCCAAAGCAAGTCAATGTAACCTTGCTTGCCATCTTGTTTCTTAACAGGTTTTTCAAACGCAGCAACCCGTCTTCGGCTAATACCAAACACGTTAAAGAAATCGTCCCAAAACGATTTTGCTTCTGCATCTTCGCTACTTTCATTTTCCCATTCTTTTGAAAAGGAGATAGCACGAGTTTTTATTTCATTCCAACTTAAAGGCATATATTTTACTTTTTATTGACGTGCAAAATTAGCAAAAAAAAAACAAATTTATTATTCGACTAATAAATTTGTTTTTTTAATTTTTTGAGCTATTGTAATTTACTGGTAATCAGCACTTTATTTTTTATCCTCTCAAAACAAAAGCTGGTTCTCTTTTACTTTTCAATTCTTTTAATAAACGTCTTGCCTCGCTCAAACTACTTGTTTTGGCAACTAAAAGTCTATAAAAGTTGATTTCAGAAGCAAAAACAACCGTAGGAACATAGCCTTTTCTACTTAAAGATTGTGCTTGTTCTTCTGCATTTTTAGCATCTTGGTAAGAACCTGCAATAACCCAATATTCACCGTTTGGAATATTGTTGGTGATAGAACTATTTAAATCGCTGCTACTTGGCTTTGTGGTGTTACTTGGCGGATTGTACGTTGTCGTATTTGAATTTCCGTTGTTGTCAGATGCCAATATATTTCCACTACCGCTATTATTATTGCTTTGATTTGACGAACCATTGTAATATTTATCAGCAACATTAACATCCATATCGGCTGGAGCTTTTGTGATTTTTACTTCGGTACGACGGTTGATTTTATGCTCATTTTCAGTGCATTGTGTACCGTCAGCGCAGTTATTTCTCAATTGTGTTTCGCCATAACCAACTACTTTGATGCGTGCTGGGCTAATACCTCTGTCGGTCAAATATTTAAAACAACTTTCGGCACGACGCTGAGAGAGTGTCTGATTGTAGTTGTTGTTTCCACGTGCATCTGTATGCGAAGAAAGCTCAATTTCCATTTCTGGAAAAGATTTTAACATTCCAACCAATGGGTCAAGGTCTAATCGAGCATCTGGACGCAAAGTAGCATCGTTGTAATTGTAATAGACATTGTTCAACTGAAACACTTTGCCCACTTCCACTGGCGATGTCAATTCTGCCATTTCAATTTTAATTGGAATTTCGGGCGCATCTTTTTGCATACCTGTAGTGCTAAACTTAGTCGAAGTTGCTAAAAAATTATCTTTTGTTGCAGACAACTTGTATTCTGTATTTGGTTTTACAAAATATTTAAATTTCCCTTCATTGTCCGTTTGAATGACTTGTGTTTGTCCTGTTTTTTCATCGGTCAAAGTCACTACAGCGTTGGTGATTGGATTTCCTCTGTTACCTTTCAAAGTACCAGTCATTGGAATGGTGTTGTCGCCTAATTTTTCTAAAAGTACCAATACTTCATCTCTATCTTGGCAAGTTGGCAATAAAATTTGCTTGTTTTGATAGCCATTTTTACTAATATTTGCCAAATATTTGCCTTCTTTTAGCTTCAATTCCACTTTTCCTTCACTGTTTGAGCTATAGGTGGCTGTACCACCATCAGAAACAGAGGTCAAAATATTGGTACTATCACTTGACATTAGTTTAATGATATTTCCGTTGTTGTCAGTCAAAATTTCACCAATCTCATAATCGCTAATATTTATCACTTTTATCGAAACACCTTCAATGTCTTTTCCGTCCATTTTCTCAACGATGTATGTCATGATTTTACAATCATTTTTCATTTTATCTTTTCCAATAATATTGTCTGTATGGAAGCTATAAATGTCGTCTTCGCCTTTTCCACCTTGTCT
Organism: Saprospiraceae bacterium; assembly: GCA_043777755.1. Lineage (GTDB taxonomy): Bacteria > Bacteroidota > Bacteroidia > Chitinophagales > Saprospiraceae > CANHEE01. Next base: position 20,382 of record JAYWHK010000185.1, on the reverse strand, counting down.
ATTTGATGAAAAATAACCATTTTTTCCTTCTAAATCCGCAATAAAACCAAAGTCATCAGCTTCTGAATTGTAAGGCTTTCCAATGTTTTTCGGAGAAGAAAAAGTTCCTTCGCTGTTTGGTTTTGTCAAAAAGACGTCTAATCCGCCCAATCCGCCTTTGCCTTCGGAAGCATAATAAAGGGTTCCTTCAGGATGAATAAATGGAAAAACATCGTTTTTTTCAGTGTTCACATCAGGACCTAAATTAACTGGAGAACCCCAAGTGTCACCATTTTTTCTGACCAAATACAAGTCCATTCCTCCAATACCATTCGGGCGGTTAGATGAAAAAAACAAAGTATTTCCATCTACGGAAAGTGCTGGGTGAACATTGTCGTATTCTTCATTGTTAAAAGGCAAATCAACTGGCGCAGACCAATCTTCGCCTTGTTTTGTAACCATCACAATTTTTTGTCGAACTTCACCTTTTTTTGACTTTATTTTTTTACCGTCTTTTACATTGTTCGTCGAGTAAAACATAACGTTATTTTCTCTGTCAAAACACATTGGCCCATCATTATAGGCGGAAGTTATTTTTTTAGAAAAAACTTCTGGTGTCGCCAAAACACCTTCTGGACCACGACGAGCAATTTGAATCGAAACGCCTTTGTTTCCTTTTTGTTTCTTATCTGTAATTTTATCAGCTGTTGATTTATCTGTTGAGATAAATACAATGCCATTTTCATAAAATGTTGGACTAAACTCAAAGTTCGTTCCGTTGATGGTGCTTTCGTTGATAATCAGTGCTTTATCGTCGGTTGAAACTTCGCTTTGAGCGTGAAGATTCAGAGAAAGTAAGAGGAAAAGGACACACTTAAAGCCCCACCTCCAAAGGAGTCCTTCGTGACTAAATCCTCCTCCGAAGGAGTCATTTGCGACCCTGAAGGGAGGACTTGCCAGCATGATAGCTAAACGTGATGTAATGTTTTTTATCATTTTTTTTATAAAAAAAATAAAAATAATACATTTATATAAAATTGAAAAATTTAAGTATTTCATAAGTATAATCGTTAAGGTTTTTAAGATATTTACTAAAAGAAAAATCTTGGATTTGTGAAAACATCTTTGTCTTTTGCGCTGAAATCATAGCGAATCAATGCTTCAAAACTACCGTTTTGGTAACTTCTCAAATCAGAAATGTTATAGTCATAAGCTGCGCCTATACCGAATTTTGGATTGACTTGAAAAAACATTAAGGCATCAATTGATTCTCCTTTTGTGCTGTAACCTGTTCGATAAGAAGCTCCAAGATTGAATTTTTTATTGAAAACAAAAGTCAAATTGGCATCAGCACTGAACGGTGCATTTGTAGCATATTTGACAATTGCAGCTGGTTTTAAGTCAATATTGCTTGAAAGTGGGAAAAGTCCGCCAACCATTCCGTAAAAGTGTGGCTTACTTTCGGCATTGAGCGTTGCACTTCCATTTCCCAATTGGTTTCTGTAAATGTTTGGTACAGAAAGCCCAATATAAAAATCTTTGAACGTAAAATACAAGCCGCCGCCGATATTTCCATTGTTCAATGTATTGGCATTGGGTTGTAGTTGCGCTGGGTCAGCAGTTGTATTTCCTGTATTCAAACTGGTCAATTCCAAGCGATAATGACGAAAAGTTGCCCCAATTCCGAACTTTACATTTACGTCTTCCGTACGAACCAAGCTGTAAGAATACGCCAAATTGACCATATAATTGTCATTGACTTGACCAATGGTATGGTGATGCAAATTGACACCCAAACCAACTCTTTTTGATTTTAACGGCGCATCAAAACTCACCAACTGCGATACTGGCGCACCTTCAAAACCCAACCATTGCTGGCGGTACAATGCCGAAACGGAACTGACTTCTCTCGCTCCTGCAAAAGCTGGATTGAACAAAAGTTTGGTGTGCATGAATTGTGTATATTGATTTTCTTGTTGCGAAAAAGCTGAAAACCAAACAATTACAAAAGAGAATATTAATATTTTTTTCATTTTATATTTTTTTATCAATGGTTTAAAATAACAGAGTACGCTACTTTTTCACGACTCACGATTTTCGACTCACGATTTTTTTTACCTAAAAATATTTACAAAACCTTTTTTCACTTCGCTTTGGGCATCAAGTTGGAAAATATAATAATAAGTGCCATCTGGCAAATCCTTATCATTCCAAGTACCTTTCCAATCGTTTTTGTAAGTGTCGCTACGGTAAACTTCTTCGCCCCATTGACTAAATACGGTCAATTTTACGCTTGTTTTTCCAGCAATTCCAGCAATGAGCAATTCGTCATTGATTCCATCACCGTTTGGAGAAAATAAAGTAGGAATCGTAACCGTTTTGTCAATAGTTGGTGTTACGGTTATTTTTACAGATTTGTCGTTGGCGCAAGCGTCAGGACAATCATCGTAACATAAGTTATATTTGAAAACGACTTCGCCTACAAAACCTGCCTTTGAGGTAAAGGTAAAAGTTCCATCAGGATTCAGTACCAATGTTCCAGCATTTGGATTGCTGAGGTCTTGAGCTAATTTTACTTTATAAGTCAATTTTTTATCCAATAAAACATCATTTGTAGTGATATTATTGGTTAAAACTTTGCCCGATTCTACGGTATATTCGTCTGAGTTCACAGAAGGAGCTGCCAAAACAACGATTGAAACCGTATCAAAAGCTGATTTACAAGCACCAACACTGTAATTAACAGCATATTTTCCTGTACTTGTCAAAGTTACATTTTTCACCATAGCATCTTTTTGATTGGAAGAAAAATTATTTACGCCTGTCCAATTGTAGGTTGCGTTTGTAACCGCTTCGGCACTAAGCTGAACAGATTCTCCAACACAAGGCGCAGCTTCTGAAACGCTCGCTTTTGCTTTTTTCAAAGGTAAAATATTGATTACCATGCTACAAACCGCAGTATTTTTTGATTTGTCAGAAGCAATCCAAGTGATGGTACTTTTTCCTAAAGGAAAAGTTTTGCCTGGCAATTGATTGAGTTGAATATCATAATCAACGATTGGGTCGCAATTATCGTTTGCCGTAAATGGTTTATACATTACGGTCAAACCATCGCAAGTGGCTGTTTGAGCCAAAGACAAAATCTGATTTTCCGTATCTGTGATTTTTGTTCCATCAACACTTAAAACCACTTCTTTTGTAGGACAAGCTGTGAAAACAGGCGCAATTTTATCTGTGACGACTATTAACATACTTCTGATGGCTGTATTTCCAGCGTTATCTGTTGCTTTGAAAACAACGACTTGTGTTCCAATTGGAAATTCGCTGCCAGAAGTGATGCCAATTGGACTAAGAATTTCAACTGTTGGCGTTCCGCAATTGTCTTTTGCCATTGGTGTTGCCCAGCTGACTTTTACTTTACAATTGGTTGAATTTGCTGGAATTGCCTCTGTTATTGTCGCTGGAAAAGCATCAAAAGTAGGTGGCGTTGTTTCTTTTACAATCACCTTGAAACTACACGTTGAAGTCAAACCACTAATATTTTTCGCTGCATATAAAACTGTTTTTTCTCCTACGGAAAAATTATAGGACAAACCAACATTCGATGTACTCGCTCCTATAGTATAGGTTTCTGTATCTTTTCCTGAGCAAGAATAAGTCGTAATTGGTTTTAACAATCCCAATGTTGTATCGCATTTATTTCCTTTTAATTCTAAAATAATATCTTTGCAAGTTGTGTTGTCAATGATAGGTGCGGCACTTCCGCTCACCGTAACCGTGTAAGAACAAACTGATTCATTTCCAGCTTTGTCTTTTGCCTTAAACGTCAAGGTTGTTGTTCCTGAAGGGAATTTTGCGCCTTTTGGAAAACCTATCGTATCAATTTTAGTAATGTTTCCATCACAAGCATCTGTAAAAATAGGCACTTGTAATGCTGTCAGTGCTGTAAAAGTATAATCACAAGCTCCATTAACAGCGGTTACTGATACATTATTCGGACAATTCGGTACTGGTTTTTCTTCGTCTTTGAGCGTAATAACCGTTTGGCAAGTAGATTCATTGCCTGATTTGTCTTTTACGCTCAATGTCAAAGGATATGTTCCTGGATAAGTGAAAAAATTACTCATTGGCGTAACGCCATTGATGGTCATTTTCAAATCACTTTTTGCGGTACAATTGTCGGTATAGTCAGGGAACTTAAATGTTGCGCCACATTTTCCCAATTCATTTGGAACATTGACAAAATTAGAAGGACAAGGTGAATTTGGTTGCGGTTTTTCATTGTCAATGACGGTAACTTTGAAAGAATCCACTGCGACATTGCCACTTTTATCTTTTGCTGTATAAATAACGGTTGTCGTTCCTAATGGAAAAACACTATTTGGTTTAATATTAGAATAAACAGTATCTAACTTACAGTTTTCATTCACTGTTGGTGTTATCCAATCGAATATTGCATCACAAGAATTAGAACCCGCTTGAATCGTCACTTGCTTGCTGTTTCCATTTGGCAAATTGAAGGTAATCGAAGGCAAAATAATGTCTTTTACAGTTACTTTTGCTTGGCAAGTTGCTTTATTTCCAGAACTATCCGCAGCGGTGAAAGTCACTACTCTTGTTCCTGTATTGTAAATATTCAAGTTATAATCTGCCAAAATTGTTATTTTATTGCTTGCTGTACAGTTGTCAGTTGCCGTTGCATTTGGCAAAGTGTAAGAAGCAGAACAAGTTACGCCTGTATTTTGCGTCACGTCCGAAGGACAAACGATTGTTGGTTTTATGGTGTCTAAAACAATCACATTGAATTGGCAAAGCGTTTGCGCTGGCAAATCCCAATCTTTTGCAATGTAATTCAAAGTCGTTTTTCCCAAAGAAAAAGATTTGTTTGAAGGCGCATTGTTTGGATTAACATTAAACTCACCAACAATACAGTTGTCCGTTGCTTTCAAAGTTATCGGTGTAAAAATAACATCGCAATCACCAGCTGTCAAATACAAAATGGTGTCACGAGAACCATTCGAACAATTTTTGAATTTTGGCGGTTCGCTGTCAAATATTTTTATTTTTAAAAGGCTTGTAGATTTATTGAAATAATCGTCTAAAGCAGTGAATTGTACGCTATCCAAACCAACATTGAAAAAATCCAAAGGTTGTTTGTCTTGTAAAACAGTAGCGTTTTGGGTACAATTGTCCGTAGCTGTTGGTTTTGTCCAAGATGCTTTTGCGCCACATTTTCCAGCTTCCGCAGGAATCAATTGAAATGGAGGACTTGGCAATCCTACAAAAACAGGCTTTATTTCGTCTGCAATTTTGACATAGCGAACACAAATTGCCGAATTTCCACCTTTGTCTGTAACTGTAAACGTTACTTTTTGAATACTTGGAGGAAATTTTGTTCCTGCCGTTGGACTTTGAGTGATGGTCGTTCCTGCCGCACAATTGTCTATAACACTTGGCGTAAAAGCAGGAATGGCAGCTTCGCAATTTCCTGTTCCAACCAAAATTTTAATCGTATCGGTAGGGCAAGAAGTAATCGTAGGCGCAATCTTATCTTTTACAATAACATCAAATTCACAATAGCTTTTGTTCATGCTAACGTCTGTAAATGAATAGCTTACAGTGGTTTTTCCAACTGGAAAAACATTTCCAGAAGCAAAATTTTGAGTAAAATTCACAGAACCACCACAGTTGTCAGTTGCTGTAATTGCTTGCCAAGTTACTATAGTGTCGCAACCAACAATATTTAAGGTAATTGGCAATGGGCAGTTGGCAACAACAGGCGCAATTTTATCTAAAATCGTTACTTTTCCATCTTTTGATTCCATCGGAATCGTAGCGGTTGGATTGCGTTGTTCGGCATCTTTGTCAGCAATCGTAATGTCATGCGAAGCACCCAAAGTTTGGTCCAAAACATTAAACGTCAGCTCTAACAAAACGTCGCCATCTGGCAAATCAAAGCTGCTGGCATTGTTAAAACCAACCAAGATTTTTCCAGTAGCGGCATTGCTCGCAGAAATTGTGCTTACTGCTGAAATTGCCGAATTGGGAATGACCGCCGAAGATGCTACATAGCCTAATTTTGCAGGATTAAAATTGATGGAATATTGAATTTTTCCAACATTTTTAAAATCACGTACTCTTAATTTTATTTTATAAGTATTTGTATTACAAGCGATTGTGTCATTTTGTAATTGTAAAGCCAAACGTTTTACTTTTACTTTGAACGCACAACTTTTCACATTAAATGAATAATCTTGCGCATCGTAAGCTACGTTTGTCATTCCTGGTGCAAACAATAAATTGCTCGCAGAACCCGTACCAACGGCATTTGTAGCACCGATTAATGTGTATTTTACTTCTTTCAAGCCACAATTGTCAGCAGCTACGGCATCAATATTCGGAACTGGAACTAAACCCGTTCCGCTCATGCCTGCAAAAATTTCTACATCAGCAGGACAAGTAATCGTAGGGAAAATTTTATCTTCTACGATAATGGTAGAAGGAATTAAATCCGCTGGAATAGTTGTTGGTGGCGCTGCATCATTTGAAATATCAACATTTTCAAAATCAATAACACCGCTACCTTTGCTATTTACTTTTAATACCAAAGTAAATAGTCGGATATTGTTCGGAACAGAAATTGAAGTGCCTAAAAGAGGTGCAATCATTTCTATCTTTCCAGCTGCAATTTCGGTCAAATTTACTCCAGTATTGCCAGAACCATTTGCCTGATAATTCAAAATCGAAGCAAAATTTTCAACTCTTTTGTATGAAAAAGCTGTTGTGTTCCAAAGTGTTTTGAATTGAAAACTTCCTAAATTCTGCGCATTTGACGCAAAAATATCTATTTTAACGATAGAATCACCACAAGTCACCATGGGTGAATTGGCGTAAATCGTTACGTTTTTATTTTTTTTGACAATGACTTGAAAAGCACATTGCGACTTATTTCCAACTTCGTCCGTTGCGGTGTACATGACATTAGAAACACCTGTTTTGAATTTTACGCCTGTTGCATCGCCTGTTCCAGTTGCCGTAGTTGTGCCTGTAATGGCGTAGTTTGAGATGAATCCAACGCCACAATTGTCTAATACAGAAGCGGTTATGTTGCTCAAAGTTGTATCAGTACTTACGGGTACAAAATAAGTTTGGCTCAAAGGACAAGTAGCGACTGGCGCAACTTCGTCCACGATTTTCAACGAACCATTGCGCACTTTGACGGGAACAATTTGGTTCAAATTATTGATCGCTTCGATGTTGGTTGGAATGGATTTGAAGGTCAATGGCGTGGTTTGACCGCCGCCTTTGTTTGCTTTAAAAACCAATTCAAAAGCCGTGGTAAAATCCACAAAAGTCAGTGCCATATTTGATGACCAATTGACCGACACGAGGTTTGCACCTTGCGTCGTTGCCGTAGGCTGAGGACTGACACTGCTGTTTTGCCCAACGCTTTGAAAAAACAAAATATTTCCATTGATTTCCAAGCTAAATTTCAATGATTTTATATTGGAAAAGTTTTTTATCGTAACGGGAACAGATTTCGTTTCGCCACATTTTATGGCTAAGTCCGTTGGCAAAATGAGTTCGAGCGTGTCATTCATCGCAAATGCAAACGAGGTTTGCGATAAGGCAAAGAATACAACAAAAGAAAGTGAGCGTAAAATATTTTTTATCATAACTAATTAAATTATATAATTTTATTGAGTTTATAACACAAAAAACCTGTAAGGCATGAAGCCTTACAGGTTCTCGTAGTGGTATAACAACAATATAATAACAGATTGACAAGTGGTCAATCCAGAATCGGCAGTCGGGAAAAATGTCATATTACGTAAGTATAATGTTTATGGAATTTTATTTAAAAGTAACTTGTAAAAAACATGGTTCGTAAGGGATTTTACGAAAACGTTTAGGACTTCAACAAATTTACTTTCTTACAAATATATGTATTTTTTACGAAGAAAAGCAAGTTTGGTTACAATACTTAACTTTACTACAAAACATATACCAAAAAATGTTAATACGTAAATTAAAAAGAAAAAGTTGTTTTTTTATTAAAAATTATATTTTTAAAAATATATAAAAATCTAATTTTCAATATTTATAAAAATTTGATTCGGAAAAAATATTTTTTTAATAAAAAATATTTATATGTTAAAAATATTTTGATGTTAAAATATTTAACCTTTTTAGTAGGAAATATTTCACCGCAAATGTGGATTAGGTCTAAAATTTAGACCAGTTTTTTCAGTGCCAGCATCGTTCCAAAATGCAGTCCTTCATGGAAAGCATTGAAGGAAATAGCTTTTTGAACACTGTCTAATTCTACATTTAAACTCGTCATATAAGGTTTATAAGACACAAAAATGCCATCTTCATAGTCTTTTTCAAACTGTTCAAGTAGTTTTTCGCTTAGTTTTTGTAGTTTTTTGTACTCTTCCATACTGATAAATTCAGTTGGTTTTGAGCCTTTTCGGTATTTTTCAACCATTTCCATGCTGACATTCAATGGCAAGCCTGACAAGCCATAACACAAACTTTGTTGTGTCACAATGACGTGTCCAAAATTCCATACAATATTATTGTTAAAACCTTCAGGAATTTTATTTAATTGTTCAATCGTCAAATCTTTACAAAGATAAGTAAATGCCAAACGGGATTTTTGAGTGCTTTCTAATGCGTGCTTCATAATAGTTGTAAGTTAATAAGTCGTAAGTGTTTTAACTTACTTCTATAGTATTAAATAAAAATCTCTTGATTTGGTTTTTCGATAAAACCTTTTTCAACAGCATAATCAAACAAATGTTGAACGGCAGCTTTACCTTTTTCACCCAAATCAATCGTATAATCATTAACGTAAAGTGCGATGTGTTGTTTCATAACATCGTCGGACATTTCTTGAGCGTGCGCCCGAACAAACGACATAACGTTCTCAGAATTTGCAAAAGCGTATTCGACACTTCTGCGCAACACTCGATTTACTTTTTCAATTAAATCAGTGTCAAAATTACGATTCATCACGATACCGCCTAATGGAATCGGAAAACCAGTTGTTTGTTCCCAGTATTCGCCCAAATCAAGCCATTTTTCCAAACCTCGTTTTTGGTATGTAAAACGATTTTCGTGAATAATCACGCCAGCATCAACACGCTCGTTCAAGACGGCGTTTTCAATGTCATGAAAAACGACTTCTTCTTTATTTTTTACGTTTGGAAAAGCAAAATTTAATAAAAAATTAGCGGTGGTGTATTTGCCAGGAATAGCGATTTTTTTTTCAGAAATGCTTGATTTCCAATCGTTTGGCGTATTTTTAGCAACCAAAAGTGGGCCACAATTATTCCCCAATGCAGAACCAGAATTTAACAAAATATAAGTTTCTGTTAGATGAGCGTAAGCATGATAACTGAGTTTTGTAATGTCCAATTGACCCCGAAAAGCCTTTTGGTTCAGTGCTTCGACATCTTCCATCACAGGCTCAAAAGTCAAGCCTTCGGTGTCTATTTTTTGGTGAATCATCGCATCAAAAATAAACGTATCATTTGGGCAAGGAGAAAAACCAATGGTTAATTTCATAAAATATTGACAAACAAGTGATTAGGAACTTCTTGGAAAATTCTATGTTTTGCTTTTTTTACAGAATAATCCAAAAAAGAAATATTGCGGACGTATTTTATAATTGTATTGTACGCCTCCGTATTTTTCTCAATATGACCACTCAAAACGATTTGCACCAATTCTGGATTCAATTGAAATTGATTGATTACCAACATCATATAATATGCAATGTCGGCTGATGTTTGAAACGTAAAATTATTCGCAAAGTGAAAATTTCCTTCCTTGAAAAAAACAATTTGAATTTGTTTTTGATGAAAATTCAAATACAGTTTTGTGTCATTTTTTGCATCTTTCTTAAAATTTTCTATCAAAAAACTCAAACTATGACTAAACAATACATTTTCGTATTGTTTTTTTGCAAATTGATGAAGGTCTATTTTTAACGAAAAAATATTTTTCAAACTTCCATTCAGTAAAGACTCTACATTTACCAAATCACTTTCAACATTTGGTGCAATTTTACTCAAATAACTCGTCGTGTTCTGAACCTCAAAAAGCTCGTTTGGAACAAAGGTAAATTGCGAATGTAAAAGAAAAATTTTAACTGATTTGAAAACCAATTGCAGCATTTTATCTTGGTGCATGAGTGTTTGCAACTCATCTTTCCAGCTAAAAAGTGCCCTGTTTTGTTGTCCTAAATCATAACTACGATAAGCCAAAAGCTGTTCTTCGTCATAAATCAAATAAGAACACGCATCATCTGCGAACACGATGTGCAGGTGATAAACATAGCTCGATTTGGTAAAAAAACTTTCGTCGAGTAAATCGTAAGTGACTGAAGTCATAAAACTATTTATTTTTTCTTGACAGAAAGCGAACCGTTATAAACTGCGCCTTCATCCACAATAAACGCTTGTGAAGCGATGTCTCCTTCAACGTTGGCACTTGGCAACAATTGTAAAGTTTCCAAAATGGTCAAATTTCCTTTGATTTTTCCTTGAACAGCGGTGCTTTGCGCATTGATATTCCCATCAATAAAGCTACTTGTTCCCATCACCAATTTTTTAGTGATATTGACTTGCCCTTTGATTTGACCATCTAAGCGGACATTTTCAGAGCAGGTGAATTTGCCTTCGATTTTTGTGCCTTCTGCAATCACGCAGGTAAGACCGTTTTCTGTAGTGTTGTTGTTCACTTGTGACATAATGTTTGATTTTTTATTGCAACCTCCCTAAATCCCTCCAAAGGAGGGACTTCTAAACGTAGCTTTATAATGTTATTTTAATATTTACTCCCCACTATTGTAAATTGAAAAACTCTAAAAGTCCTTTCCTTTCCTTTCATGCCATTGGCTTGATGGCGCACTGCGTTCATGGGAAGGATTTAGGATGAGTTTTAGTTCCAAGACATTGTTTCTGGAATATCAGCGATGACATGAAAAGGGTTTCCTTTATTTTTCATAATTTTTTGCCATAAATAATCAGGTTTTGAATTGAAAAGATAGTTTGGATCCATATCGGCAGTGAGCCAAAAACCTTGTTTCATTTCTTCTTCCAATTGTCCTTTGCTCCAACCTGTATAACCTACAAAAAACTTGATACGGTCAGGCGTAATCATTTCATTTTCAATAAAAATCTTGAGTTCTTTGAAATTTCCGCCCCAATATACACCGTCGCAAACTTTTTCTGCACCATCAAGTAAATCTCCTAAATTATGCAAAAAATATAAAGTATCATTGCCAACTGGACCGCCGCAATAAACCTCACTTTCAAAGTAAGGAAAATCCTTGACCAATTCCGAAACTTGCATATCCAAAGGCTTATTCATACAAAAACCCAGCGTACCTTTTGAGTGTGCATCGCAAATCAAGATAGAAGTACGTTGAAAAAATCCTTCTTGACTAAATGGCTCGGATAAAAGAACCAGCCCATTTTCTATTTTTTTATGTTGCTCCATATTTAAGTAGTCGTAAGTCTGAAAGTCATTAGCGTCTTGATTATCAGTAGATTACGAAATTTTATAACCGTGTTTATTTAGACATTACTACTTAGTTGCCGAAATTTTATTTTGTCAATTTTTCTAATGCAGCCACCAACACATCTATTTCCTCATTGGTATTGTAATAATGTGGCGAAATACGAAGCGCATCAATAATGTTTTTTTTGGTAAAATCTATCAAAGCACTGCTTCGAGAACTAATGCTTGTATTGATATGTTGCTTCAATAATTGCTCTTTGATTTCCGAAGGGCTGTGTTTGTCAAAAGCCACAATCACAATACTGCTTAATTTTGGAGCATTGTCCACGACTTTCAAACCTTTGATATTTTTTAATTTACCTATCAAATAAGCACACAATTCTTGGTTGCGTTTTTCGATATTTTCAATATCAATTTCCAACATATATTCGACGGCTGCGCCCATTCCCAAGATATTTGAGTAAGAAAACTCCCAATCCTCGTAGCGCATCGCTGTTGGTTTGATGCGGTAAGATTTTTCCGTTACCCAATCAGCACCACGCATATCCAAGAACATTGGCTCAAAACCAGCGTTCAAAGCCTTGTCTGAAATGTACATAAAACCCATGCCACGAGGACCACGTAAAAACTTTCGAGCTGTTGCAGTAGCAAAATCACAATGTATAGCCTGGACATTAAGAGGAAGTTGTCCTACTGACTGACAAATATCTACCATATAAAGTACATCGTATTTTCTACACAATTGACCAATTTCTTCTACGGGTTGTATCAAGCCAGAGTTGGTCGGAATATGTGTTACAGCCACCAATTTTGGATTGATTTTACGAATTGTCGCTTCAAATTCTTTTACGTCAATCTGTCCACTTTCATCATTCGGAACACTTCTTACAAAAATACTAAAACGTTTTTGTAAAGATAAAAAAGCAATATGATTAGAAATATAATCACTTTCTGTCGTCAAAATAATATCGCCCGCAGCAAACGGAATAGAAGACAACGCTCTACTATAACCATCAGTTGCACTTGTTGTGAGCGCAATATTTTTGGCTTCGCAATTCAAATACTTTGCAATAGATTCATAGCAATTTTGTGCTTCTTTTTCTCGCAATGCAGCGGCTTCATAACCACCAACCTGAGCCTCCAAATCTAAGTGCGCTTTCATCGTTTCAAGCACAACATCTGGCATCAACGCAGCACCTGCATTGTTAAAATGAACACTCGTTTTTGTGCCTTTGGTTTCGTTTCTAATCTGACTTATTTTCATAATTTTAAATACTTAAGCACAAACATAATAAAATATTCACATTTCAAAAACACACAAAAGATATTTTTTGTATTTTTGGCTTTTAATTAAGTAATTCATTGTATTTTATGACCAATAAAGAAATTGCAAAGCATTTTACCTGCCTCGCTGACCTCATGGAATTGCACCAAGAGAACAGCTTCAAAATCAAATCTTATGCCAATGCTTACATCACATTGCGGAAGCTCGATTCGCCACTAACCGAAATGTCAGATGCTGAAATCGCAGGTATAAAAGGCGTTGGAAAAGCCATTGCCGAAAAAATCCGAGAACTATTGGATAATGGAGTAATGCAAACCTTAGAAAAATACAAAGCCATGACACCAGTTGGCGTACAAGAAATGATTCAAATCCCTGGTTTTGGTCCTAAAAAAATCTATGCGATTTGGAAAGATTTAGAAATTGAAAGCATCGGTGAATTGTACTATGCTTGTAACGAAAATCGCTTGATAGAGTTGCATGGTTTTGGTAAAAAAACACAAGAAGACTTAAAGAGAAAATTAGAATATTTTTCACTATCAAGAAATAAATTTCGTTTTGGAGATGTTGAAAATCAAGCAATTGCGATTTTTGAAGACTTAAAAAAATCGTTTTCAGAAGCCATTGTTGATTTTACAGGAGAGTACAGAAGGCGGAATCCTGTTTTGGAAAAAATAGAATTTATCGTCGCAACAGCTCAAAACGTCGCTTCTTTTTTTGATGAAGAAAATTATTTTTTTCAAAAAAATCAAGACCATATTTTTGCTGGAAAAAGCAAAGATGGTTTGCCTTTTTTGATTTATCAGGTAGAAAAAAAGGAATTTGGCTCAAAACAATTCCGTCATACGAGTAGCCGAGGTTTTATTGAGCGTTTTTTACAAAAAGCTGCCGCTACGGATTTCAAAGGTTTAGAAAACGAAAAAGAAGTTTTTGAAAAAGCCAATTTGCCATACATTGAGCCAGAATTGCGTGAAGATATTTACGAGAATATTGAAAATTTAGCCAACAATAATTTGGTGCAAGTCACTGATATTAAGGGTGTTATACATACGCATACGACTTATAGCGATGGAATTCACAGTTTGACAGAAATGGCTGATTTTACTAAAAAATTAGGTTATGAATATTTGGTTATCAGCGATCACTCGCAAGCTGCATTTTATGCGCAAGGCTTAAAGCCTGAGCGTGTTTTGCGGCAAATGGATGAAATTGACGCTTACAATGCAACACAAAAAGGTTTTAAAGTTTTTAAAAGCATAGAATGTGATATTTTGTACGATGGGCGTTTGGATTATAGCGAAGAAATATTGGCAAAGTTTGATATGGTCATTGCTTCTGTTCACTCTCAACTTAAAATGGACAAAACGAAAGCCAACGAAAGACTGATAAAAGCCATTGAAAATCAATACACGACGATGCTCGGACACCCAACGGGTCGTCTTTTATTGAGTCGTGAAGGTTATCCGATTGACCATAAAAAAATCATTGACGCTTGCGCTGCCAACAATGTCATCATCGAACTTAATGCGAATCCCTACCGTTTGGATTTGGATTGGACGTGGATTCCATATACAATGGAAAAAGGCGTAATGATTTCGATTAATCCAGATGCGCACAGCCGAGAAGGCATACAGCACATTCGCTACGGTGTTTTCGCTGCAAGAAAAGGTGGTTTGACAAAAGATATGTGCTTTAATACAAAAGGTTTGACGGAATTTGAACAATATTTGAAAATGAAACATACGTAGAGAAAAGGCACGCCTTTTCTCGCACTACGCAAAGCAAAAAAGACATAAGAAAAGTTCGCTTTTCTTATGTCTTTTTTGTGAGAGAAAAGACGTGTCTTTTCTCTACTGAGAACCATCTTTTCGACCTCTTTCCACAGCATAATTGCCTACTTTTTTTCCAATTTCTAAACCTTTTTCGCAATCAAAACGGTAATGAATCAAGCCATAAATCCGAGATTCTGATGCTTCTTTTGCTTGCGCTTCCAATTGCGTGGCTTCCGTAGGGAAAACATAAGCCAAAACACTTGCCGCAGCCGCTGAAAATGTCGAGTGTCCAGAAGTATAAGAAGGAAAGTTCGGCAAACCAACAGAGGTTTTTATGCGGCTATCCATCTGATTCGGACGAGGATAATAGTAATAATATTTGGTATCCCAGCAACTGATTCCTGCGTCCATTAAAGCTGTTCCCATCAAAGCCAAAGTACGGGCAGTGCGGACTTCGCTGAACTTATTGTCATAGCAAAGATTGGCAGCAGTAGGATGCCAGTGACCTGGTGGTGTATAACTTCCTGCACCATCTGACCAAAAACTCGCAATACGGGCTTGTTCTCTACTTTGTTTTTTAGCAATAGCGACCAATTCTTCTATGTTTTTATTAAATTCATAGCTTCCTATGCTTGGTGGAGCAACGGGACGCAAAGTTGGTGTTAGCGATTTGTCAAAATTCCAAGGCATTACCAAGCCAAAAGTAGGCAAAAGCGGCGGACGTTTTGGCAATTCTTGTGTTTCCCAAACTTGTGTAATGCCCAACTTGTTTTTTGCATTATCAATCATGCCTGCGGTCAATGCTTGATTGTTGGCTGCGCCCATACCATCGGTCTTTGCACGAGCCATGATTTTTGCAGCAACTGCTTTTCCCAAACCTTCGCCAGCGACAACATCGCTTTCAACATTCATTCCAGCCCAGAAGCGAGTATTTTTTGCTTCTGCTAATTTTGCATCTAAAAAAGGAACTTCAGCTGGAAACATCGCTACCAAAATCGTATAGGAAGCTCCTGCCACAACAGCATCTTCAGAAGGATAAGAAGGAAGTGATGTTAGGGGTAAGGCAGTCGTCACGCTCGCATCATTTTTTGAAGGCGAAAGTCGGTTGAATTTGAACTTGTAGTGCCAAGCTGACACCAACGCATCGTATTGTGCCACAGAAAGATTCGCCAAAGCACGAGAAGCGTAAGGTGGATTTGCAAAAGGGAATTTTGGGTAATAGTTAGGATTTTTCTTTGTACTGTCTGCATTTGGCACAGGATATGTTCCGTCTGCTTTTGCCGCTGGCGCAAGGTTATATTTTGCACACAACTCACGAGCGATTTCATTCCAACGATATACTGAACCTGCGCCCCAGTATTCTACGGCAGCTTTTTGGTCTGTTGTTAATGTTGAAATTGTTGTTTTGAGTTTAGCAATTTCAGCGACGTACTCAGGGCTTGTTGCTTCTTTTGGTTCAGCAATGCTTATGTCACTTGGAGTTGTCAAAACATAAGTTTTCCAAGTTCCTGCCTTCGCATCAATATTAGTTGGGGCGTAAGGAATTCTTGGGATTTCAATTATTTCTTTTTGACAAGCGTAAAAACACAATAAAAAAAGAGAAGCCCATCTTAAATTCTTCCCAAAGGGAGGTATTTCCAGAAGTAGGGCAAGTATATTTGTAAAAAAATTGTATATTGAATTGTTTTTTTTCATTATAAAAATTTTAAAAGAACCAAAAAGTAAAATTAAAAATTAAAAACCTATTGAAAACCTTAAATCAATAAGCCTTTCCTTCGGGAAAAAGTTTGGAAGGGACTTTTGTCAAGGTTTTCATTTGCCACAATAAACCAACTGAATAATTCAAATTTTTTCCAACATTCAAGCCTTCCAATACTTGTGAAACTTGACCTATCAAACCAATGTTTTTATATTGGAATTTTCCGTAAAAACCAGCTGCCGTTGCTTGCATATTGTTGGTAGGAAAAGGCATATCATTGCGTCTGATATTGTCGCCGCTTACACAAGTGAAATGATTGACAAAAATTTCTGTTTGGAACATTTTTTTCGAAATTCCTAAACGAACCGCTGCATCAGCCGCATTTGGAATGGCAACATTATTGCTATTGATAACTTTTCCGTTGGCTTGATAAGCATCTCTGTCAATTGTAATATTACTACGCAAGGTGTATGTTCCGTGTGCTGTCAAATACAAGCCCGTCTTGTGCGTGTAATTGGCAATGATTTTTCCTGATGCAGTTTTGGATCCTAAGCCAATAGACATTGGTAAAAAATCTGGAACATAATTTGTCATTGGTATTGATGCACCCAAAACACCATGCAACGAAAATCCATTTTTTTCTAATGCCTTGTATTTCAACCAAATAGAGAAATCTTGCAGCCCTTTTTGCCCTAAAAGATTGCCCGCACTGTTTTGAGTAGTGATGTATGGCAACATTGCAATAACGTTTAATTTATCACTTATACCATACGCTGACATGATGCTATAACTTTGCATTGTATTCGTACCCATATTAGAATTGTTCCGTAGCAGTGTACCTTCCCAATATTCTGAAAATGAACTATTGCCGTACATCAAAGCGGTACAAAGTGTTTTTTTCGGCATATAAATGGCATCGTGTGGCATTTGTGCCATTGCAGAAAAATGCAATAATAGCGTAAAGAGAATTTGTAATATTTGTTTTTGAATAAAAAATTTCATTGTAAAAATATTAATGATGAATTGTAAGTTTTGTAAAAATTTTGTAGCTATTTAGAGTCGGGAAAGTCGTAAGGGCAACTTTCCCAAAGGGACTCCTTTGGTAGTAGTCGTACCTTCTACGCTTGCCAACGTAGCGTGTGCGACTAAAGTCGCCCTTACAATGCAAAAAACTAACAAAAGCATAGCTGACTCTGATTTGTGTCAGTCTATACTGTTTTAAGCAGTGTTGGAGTACTAAGAATTCGATAATAGAACAAGTAAAATGTTGATAATCAATTATTAAAAAAAAATTATCTATTGGAAAAACATAGTGCTTGAACATAGCTTCTTCGCCGCATTGTAAGGGCGACTTTAGTCGCACCTCCTAGCTTGCCAACGTAGCGTGTGCGACTAAAGTCGCCCTTACATACGGATTTTGACGAATTAATCGAATTTACACGAATTACAACTAAGAATAATCCGTATAAGATTGAGTAATTCCCGTACCCTACTACAAGTAACGAAAAATCTACACTAAGAAAAATTTAAAAAAACCAGATGGCTAAGTAGTAAAATATAATCTATTGTAAGTCAATGTTTTACGACTTTCAGACTTTGGACTTATTTACTTACGACTACTTAACAATCTTGTGGTGGTGGAGAAAAAATAGATAGGTATGCGGAATTTTGGAAACTGATGTCCTTCCAATTCTTTTTTGGAGAAAAATTTATACTATAAAAATCATTGAACTTTATGATTTCGGGCGCAAAAGTAGGTAAGAAAACCTTAGACAAGTCTTCCAAATTGATTGCTGTTGATTTTTTTGCAGGTATATCTTTATTTACGGAGTTTTTACTTAAAGACATTTCATTAACGACTTCGGTCAAAGAAGCGAAACGCTCTCTTGCAGAAAGATTGTTTTGCAATTTCAAATAAAGTGTATCGTTGGCAAAGCGTTTTTCTATGATAGAATAAAATTGTCCTTCGTGC
Source organism: Saprospiraceae bacterium (assembly GCA_043777755.1). Classification (GTDB taxonomy): domain Bacteria; phylum Bacteroidota; class Bacteroidia; order Chitinophagales; family Saprospiraceae; genus CANHEE01. The sequence goes on along the minus strand of JAYWHK010000185.1, from coordinate 2,146 downwards.
TGATAAGTGTTGCTTTCCAATTCCGTTTCTACAGAATTTGCATTGTGGTACGGAATAGCAAAATAGGCTTTTACTTCAAAAAAATCGTCGTTTATTATCAATGCGTTGCCATCAGTTGTTTGTTCAAACTGAATTACACTGATTAAAGGTTCTGCGATTTTACAAAAAAGCAAGAACAACATCGCTATGACAACTATTTTTTTCATTTTAATATTTGCGACTAAAAATGTCGCTGAAACAATAAAATTTTCTGCAATGATATAAACTTACTTTTAAAAGTACTTACTTTTTTTATTTTTTTTATAAAAAAAATAAAAAAAGCACCAATTTGATGTAAATTGTTGAAATATATTTTAAAAATTTTGCGAATACATTAAACAAAAAAAGACAACAAGCATTGAACTTGTTGTCTTTTGTAGAGATATATTTTCTATTATTAATAAATACACATCGGAAAGTAGTTTTGAGATTTTGCATAAATGCAAAATATTGAACACTAAGCGTTTGCAATATCTTTAATATCTAATAACCAATATCCGTTGTCTATATTAGAAACTTTTGATCATCTCATCTGCAAATTCAGAGCATTTCAACTCCGTTGCACCGTCCATCAAACGAGCAAAGTCGTAAGTTACACGTTTTCCACTGATGGCTTTTTCCAAACCTTTGTGAATCAATTGTGCTGCTGCGTCCCAACCAAAATACTCCAACATCATTGCTGCTGAAAGAATAACAGAACCAGGATTTACTTTGTCTAAACCAGCGTATTTTGGAGCTGTACCGTGTGTTGCTTCAAAAATAGCGTGACCAGTAACGTAGTTAATATTTGCACCAGGAGCGATACCAATACCACCGATTTGTGCAGCCAAAGCATCAGACAAATAATCGCCATTCAAGTTCAAGGTAGCAATTACGCTAAAATCTTCTGGACGAGTCAAAACTTGCTGTAAAGCGATGTCAGCGATAGCGTCTTTAACGATAACTTTTCCAGCTGTTTGTGCTGCTTTCATTTCGTCATTTGCTGCTTTTTCGCCACTTGCTTTTTTAGTACGTTCCCACTGCATCCAAGTATAAGTGCTTTCAGAAAACTCTTTTTCAGCCAATTCGTAACCCCAATCACGGAATGCACCTTCGGTATATTTCATAATATTACCTTTGTGAACCAAGGTAACGTGTGGTTTCTTGTTCAAAACTGCATATTCAATCGCGGAACGTATCAAACGCTGAGAACCAACTTTTGACACTGGTTTGATACCCAAACCAACCATTACATCATCATCTGACTCAATTTTAGCCTTTTTGATGTAATCCTTGTTCTTTTTTACAGTATTAAAACGAATCGTTTCAAAGTTTTTATTGAAGTTTCTTTTCAAAAACTCCAATACTTTTTTTGCTTCGTCGCTACCTGCCGCATATTCGATACCTGCATAAATATCTTCTGTATTCTCACGGAAAATCGTCATATCAACAGCTTCTGGACGCTTCACTGGTGAAGGTGTTCCAGTATAGTAACGCACAGGGCGAAGACAAACATAAAGGTCTAAAATTTGACGCAAAGCCACATTCAAAGAACGAATACCGCCGCCAACTGGAGTTGTCAAAGGGCCTTTGATGCCGACCAAGTATTCATTGAAAGCTGCCAATGTTTCGTCAGGCAACCAGTTTCCTGTTTGATTGAACGCCTTTTCACCAGCCAAAACTTCTTTCCATTCGATTTTTTTCTTACCTTTGTAAGCCTTTTCTACTGCTGCGTCAATAACACGAACAGATGCTTTCCAGATGTCTGGACCTGTACCATCGCCTTCGATAAATGGAACGATAGGATCATTAGGAACTTTTAATTTTCCGTTTTTGATTGTAATTTTAGAACCCATTTTTTTATAAATGTATTTTTACTAAAAGCGTGAAATAATATTATTATTTTCAAAAAAAAAATAATATTCGCAGCTTTTAGAATAGTATAAAATGATTTTTTTAAAAGCGGTGCAAAGGTATGCTTTTTAGTGGAGTTTTACAAAAATTTGTGTAAAATTTGTAAAAAAATTGATTTTTAGTAACTACTCAGGTTATATTTAGTAAAAAAATAAATATTTTACAAAAACCCTGTATCTTGTGGCGATGAGTTTACGCAAAGAAAATATAACCC
>JAYWHK010000184.1:0-3184 GCA_043777755.1 Saprospiraceae bacterium | reverse complement strand
ATTCCGTAGCGTTGGCATTAATGCCAACGCTACGGAATCCAACGCTGCGGATTTTAACGCTACGAAATCTTTTTATTTTACCAACAATCGCTCACCGACATAAATACGCTCGCAATCTTTTTGATTGAGCGAACCCAGCTTGTCAATGCTAATGTTGTATAGCTTAGAAATAGCCGTCATGGTTTCTCCACTACCTACAATATGGTACGTATGACCGCCTTCGTTGATGGTCGTTCCTCTGACCATCGTAGCGATTTTTTCACTTGGATTTGATGTTCCTACGTCGCAACTGTTGAATTTTGGCTTGGCAACACTGCTTGTTTCTTCATAACTTTTCACTGTTTTTGTAGGAATATTTGCAGCGGTAGTTGCAGTAGATTTCAACGTATTTCCAGCCGTTTCGACATTGACTTTTACGGGAGCTTTTTTAGGGCTTTCCTTTGTTGCTGTTGAAGTTGCTACGGCATTAGATTTTGCCTTCACCTTGACTGTTTCGCTTTTTTTCGCTATTGTACTTTCTGCATTGTACTCAGTAACAGCGACTTGCACCTCTTCTGGCACTTCAACTTCTACCGTTTTATAGGTTACAGTTTCGTCAAAACCAATATGACCAACGATGATGGCGTTGTCTGGAATTACATTTGTCGTTTCAGCGATTGGGATATTTTCATTGCGGGTTTCGCCAACAAAAGTACCTTTTTCTTCCACTTGAATCAGTTTTTTAACCATTCTGATTTCTGTTTTGTAAGTAGTGCTGGTGCTGGTAGTAGATTTTTCTACACAAGATAAGCCGCTACCGTCTATGGCATCGCCCAAATCATCGCAAACCTTGACCCAAGTGAATTGAGCTGGACTTTGATTTTCTTTGTAGTAATAGCCCGTAATAGTACCATCGGAATTGACGGTGCCGTTGTAGGTATATTTTGAAGAATTTTCAGCGTTGTCCACCAAAAGAATGGTTTGGTCGTCGTAAATTGAACCTACCAAATTGACTTCTGTACCATTGTAAAGGTAAAGTGCTTTGAGTCCGCTAAATTCTTGTGGCATCATTTTGAGGTAACTTACAGGAAAATCTGCATTGCTATAATTTTCCATACGCCAAAAACCGCCAATGGATTGCGCATTTAAGCAAGTTATGGTAAAAAAAGTACCTAAAAATGTGAAAAAGTGTGTTTTGTTCATGTGTTGTAAGTAGTTGTAAGCCAATAGTATTTTAACTTACTGGGTTGTAATATTTTAAAATGTTGATTATTTTAGTTGAAGTAATTACTGTTTTTTATAAAAAGAAAAACAAAAATACAGATTTTTATTAGGAAAAGCAACTATTTAGTGAACAATATTTTAGTTGTTCATTGCTTAGTTATTTCACCTCATAAAACTCCATAGAAGCCCGTTCTGGCGAAAGTATTGCTGCATTTTCGTTCACGCCAATCAAATAATATTGAAAAACTTGATTTTTAGGCAAAATAACACCAAAAACACCGTCATTTGCAGTGCCATCAGTATTGAAACCATCGTCTTTGAGTTCAATATTTTTAAAAGGAGCATTGATTTTCTCACGATAACAAAGCATTACTTTTTGTCCATCGCTGATTTTACAAGTGATGTTTAGTTTTTCGTCGATGCTGTTGTGTTTGATGTTTTCTAATTTTGGCGCAACTTTACTCAAAACAGGATGCGCTTTCAAAAAATCTGTCCGCTTTGTCATCAACTCATTGATTCCTATGATTTTAGATTTGCCAGCATCGCTTGATGTTTCGAGATTTTGCTTAAACGATTCGTAAGAATATAGCTTATTTTCATCGTTTTTAACATAAGAATCAATCATTGCATGGATTTCTTTTGCCCTTTTATAAAATTGTTGATTGGCAAAATTTTCATTCAAAATGGTTTTTAAATGCGCAATGTATATTTTTCGGTACAAGTCGTTTTTCATCAATTGACTTAACAAAGGATACGCAGCGTCCTGATAATGCGCAAAAGGTGAAAGTGTCTGTAATTTTTCATTGCTCAAAGGCAATTGCTCAACGCCATCTAAGCGAAAACCGCCAAAACTCAGGTTTAAATCCCAAATAATGGGCTGCCAAATCCCAAACGTATCACGGTACATATAATAGTTGTGCGACAATTTTCCCAAATAAGAATCCAAATTGACCATCGAATTATTCAAAGCGTGCATCCAAAGACATTGGTCAATATTGAGTATTTTTTCTAAATTCTGTGGCTCTTTGTTGAGAACTTTGACCAATTCTACGAATTTTGTTGCTTTACTTTCCGATTTCACCTCGTAAAATTGCATATAACAAGCAGCGTCTTCGCCCAAATAGGACAGCGAAGCCTTGTCATTCAATGGACATTTTTTATTTTCTTCAAAGTGCCAATCTGGGTCACATTTCACTAAAATTCCTTTGTCAGAACCAAAATGATTTTGCAAAAAAATCTCTTCGACAGGCTCAACGGAATTGTAAAAACCAATTAATTTTTCATTCACATACAAACGAACATAGTTTGCTTTTGAGGCGTGCATATATTTTCCGACAATTTCGTAAGACAAGGCTTCTCGTAAAAAACTCGGGTCACGGAACACATTACTCAGTTTTAAGGCTTCATAATTGCCAGGAAAACGCTGTTTTTTCTTAAATTCGTTTGCTTTTATATTGAAAGGGAGCTTTGGTGTTTCCAAATTTCGCACACTATTATAAGAACTGTTCCCTTTGTAACGGATTGCGCAAGAATCGTAAGTGACACCATCAATCAGTACTTTTGCCACAAGACGGTATTCATTGCCCAATTTTTTGAGCGAATCCAATTTTCTGTCCCAATCTTTAGCAGCAAATGTAACACGCACATCTTTTACATTTTTTAAGTCAAAAAGATTTTGTGCAAAAGAAAATTGAGTTGCACCAATAAACAATAAGAGAAATATTTTTTTTAGCATAAAAATAAAATTCAGCTTCTTTTGAAAATGAAGGTTCTTTTAAAATTTTTGTGGTTAAGCCTTTGTAAGGGCGACTTTAGTCCAATGTCATTTCCCTAAGAGATAGTTTTTTATATTTTAATAAGTATTTGATTATCAATGATTTATTTTTTAAAAATTAAATTTTCAACTACTCAAAAATGTCTTAAAACGGTAGAGACTGTCACAACTTAGAGTCCGCTATGTTTTTATTAGGTTTTAAAAGCA
>JAYWHK010000183.1:0-24521 GCA_043777755.1 Saprospiraceae bacterium | reverse complement strand
TTACTTTAATACTGTTTTAGCCAAGCCATTTAAGTGGTCTTATAATGGTAAGCCTTGTAAGTCTTAATTCGTTAGCCATTTAATGGTCGTGGCACTAGATTAGTATTGCTAAGTATTGGCACTGTATAAAATATTGAATTTTGACTCACAGGAGTTGAATACTTTATTCCATCAGTGCTGTAGCTAAATTGATAAACAGTATTAGTATTAGTTTTAAAGCCTGAATGTTCAATCCATATTTCAAAAGGTTTTCCAATACATGGCTTGTCAAAAAAGATTTCGCTTTTTGCAGGCTTCTCAGAGTCAAAATAACTGGATACAGTACATACGGTAGTATTAATAGCTTTAACATTATCTTCTTTATCTACTATTCCTGTTGCAACTCCTCCATCAAGTACCTTAGGATTTGAAATAAATTTAGATTTATTCTTAGGTCCCGCATGATGCATAACTGAAAATTTTGAACCATACTTATGAGGTCTTGAATCAGGGTATCTGCCAGCTAATATTTCGGTACCCGCACCTAGGGATCTTCCTCCTAATACCATTGCTATCTGATATTTACTATTTGTTGCAAAATCTTTGTGAATAAGAAAATAAGGACCTGATTTTGATAATGGAAGTAGTGTTTCTGCTCCAAAGATATTTCCTATAATAGTTCCATTTGGAAGTCTTAATTGTGTCGGGCCATTGTATAAAATAAAAACAATGTCAGCACCTTTACTTTCTCTAAGATTTTTTATTGTCAAATCTGCGGCTGCTCCATCTGTTCTTGCGGGTAAAGTTGGTGCAAAAAAGAAATTAGGGCCATCAGGATTATCAAAATTAGGTATTGGCATTGGCTCAATTCCTACTGATGTAAATGTTGCGTTTGCAGAACTATTTTTGCATATAAGATTCATTTCTGTAATTGTACTATTGGCGATTTTAGTAGCTTTACTTAAATTTTCTACCTTTTCAGTGAATAAAAATAGTACATCAACATTGTATATTTCAGTAGGACTACAAGTTACCTTTGCCAATTCTGAAATATCAGTAGGTTCATCAGTTTTACCATTACTTGCAATAACTTCTCCTTCTGGAGTTTCTATTTCTTTAATCAAGGAAAGCCCATTTCCTGTATCTTCAAAACTATAAAAATGGTCTTTGTAAGTCAGATTACCATATCGTAATTTACCTTCTGAAATAATTGTAATATCTCCTTCGTCATTTGGAAAAATACCATTCCATACATAATTTTCTGAATCAAATTTTTCAGTATAATTTGTTTTAGCCGTGAGTATGGCATTTACAGGTGGAAAATTGAAGGTAATGGAGTTATCTACTAAAAAGTTTCGTAAATCGTCAATTCTTACAAATTGTGTGTATAATACTTTTTCATCTAAAGCATATTCGTCGTAAATTTTAGCTTGGTCAGCATTTACAAAAGACGATTCCTTTGATATAGAAGTGAATAAGGGGCTAATTTCTTGAGCAGACAAATAGCTTGATGTTAATAATGTCAGGTATAAAATAACCTGAAATAAATTTTTTTTGTGGTTTACCATGTGTAATTAAAAGTTGAAAAGTTAAAAATAACCCTAAAACAAGGGCGTTCAGTTACTAATATTACGCATAGTGTAGGCTCTACCAAAGCTCATAGACACATAAAAAAGTAAAGGAACGCCCGTGTTTCAACTGATGAATACACAGGCGAATCGCTGTTACCTTTCTCTGATTGTCTATGAATATATAAACTGGTAGATTTACACTATGACAAGAAAAGTTTTTTACGAATTCGCAAAATATCTTACTTAATATTAAGCTAAATTAAATTAGTCGTATTTTAAATGTAATAATAAGTTTTTTTATTTCAATAAATTATATCAACTAATATTTTGCACAATAATAACGCATAATATTTTATTTTCAAATTATTTTTCAAAATTTAACAAATATTGTTATACTGAAAAGCTCGACTAAGTTCTCTTTATTGTTGTAATGACTTTTTTTTTAGCACAAAGGTCTTACATTGACTGCGTTGATGCCTTTTTTGCCTCTGATGATTTCAAAGCTAACGCCTTCGCCTTTTTCCAGACGAACACCTGGGCGCAAGCCTGTGATGTGTACAAAGATTTCTTCGCCTTCTTCCGAAATAACGAAACCAAAACCTTCTTCTTCTTTATAAAATTTTACGACACCGTAATGGGTTTTACCTTGCATGATTATAATAATTTGTGTTTTGAGTGAAACAAGATTTTTTACGCTAAGTTGTTATTTAACGTCTTAGGAACACGAATTTAATAAAAGCACATTTTGAGATTTGAAGCATAGCTTCAAATAATTAGTGAAATTCAACACGAATTGCGCAAATTAATACACGAATTACCACAAATTTTGTGAAATTTGTGTATTAATTTGTGTAAATTCGTGTTAAAAATACAACCTTAGTGCCTTTGAGTAAAATGCACTTTTATTTTTTCCTCATTCCTTACACGTCACAAAGTTAGTGTTTTTTTTATATTTTTAAAAAAATATTACATTTTTTTACATTCTAAAAGTATAATAATAAAATCCTTCATAACCTTCGTATAATCCTTCAACGACTACCTTCCCGCTTGTTTTTTCCAAAATCTCAATGGCATCTTGTATGTTTTCAATTTTAGTGGTATTGACTTTCGTAATAATAAAGCCTGGTTCCATATTGGTAGAGCCAATGATACTTTCTTTGATTACGCTGTTCACCATTGCACCTTTATTGTTGATGCGTTTGATTTGGCTTTGACTTAATTCCCGCAATTCCAAACCCAAACGGCGCAAAACCCTGTCTGATTTTGTTGTTGTTGTCGTGGTTGCATTGCTTCGGTTGCGGAGTGTTACCTTGGTTTTGTTCTTTTGACCGCCTCGCCAATATTCTACTTCTACGGAGTTTCCTGGTCGAAAACGACCAATGAGTTCCTGCAATTCGGGCATACTCTTGACAACAGTTCCGTTGATGGTTGTGATAATATCGCCAGGTAAAAGTCCTGCTTCTTCGCCAGCACCGCCCGAGCTAACCGTCCGAACATAGATACCATCTAAGGAGCTTAAACCCATATCTTTTGCGATTTCGTCGCTGATATTGTCAATGCTTATGCCTAAAAAACCCCTTTGAACAATTCCAAATTCTTTTATATCTCGAATGACTTTTTGTACCAAATTGGCTGGAATAGCAAACGAATAACCTTCATATTGACCAGAATGTGTGATAATTGCCGTATTTATACCAATCAATTCGCCATTTGTATTCACCAAAGCACCGCCGCTATTGCCAGGATTCACCACAGCATCTGTCTGAATGAATGATTCTATTGAAGACGCATCGTCCAAGATATTGATGTTTCGGGCTTTTGCACTTACAATACCAGCCGTCACTGTCGAACTCAAATCAAAAGGATTGCCAACAGCCAAAACCCATTCGCCAACTTGTAGGGAATCAGAATTGCCAAAAACAATCGCTGGAAGATTTTGTGCTTCGATTTTTATCAACGCCAAATCCGTAGAAGGGTCGCTGCCAATGACCTTTGCCATGAATTTTCGACGGTCATTCAAAGCCACTTCGATTTCAGTACCATCGTCAATAACATGGTTGTTCGTAACAATGTATCCGTCAGGCGAAATGATAACACCTGAACCAGATGAGGTATTCAAATCTCCTTGAAAATCGTTGATATTTGTTGTTTCTAATGTCTTTATATTTACGACAGTTGGTGCAGAAAGTGCAGCACCTTTGATAAAATTGGTTGGCGCAGACGAGTGAAATGCTTTTTGCGCCCTATCTGAAAAAATAGCATCGTAATAATTGGCATATTTTGCATAATTGGAATCTTGGCTGCTCCAATAACTTCTTTGCTCTAAAAAACGATACGCTACAACAGAAAGTATCGAACTCAGCGCAGCAATACCTGCGACAACTCCTATTTTTTTTATATCTGAATTCGAAAATTGCATAAAATATTTTTTTATTTATAATGCAAAGATAATGAACTATATAGAAAGCAGTAGTAGATTTTTTAAAAATTAAGGTGTTTTTATAATAAATTTGCAATTTTATTCAATTTTAGTATTAAAAATCACTTCGCACCTTGTGAAATTCAATATTGAATTTAGTTTTTTCAACGAAAAAACAGCCCTCCGAAAAAAAAATCGAAGGACTGCTCATCAAAACAAAACGAAAAACTTTATCTTTAGAATAGTCTGTAAGTCCTTTACGTGATGCGTAATTTAGTCGTAAGTCTGTAAGTCCTTTCGTATAGCGGACTTTTTGACTTACGACTAAAACGACTTATTGACTATTGATCTATTTCAAAAACAACATTTCACGGTATTTCACCAAAGACCAATTTTTATCATCTACCAGATGCTCTAATTCATCAGCGTGGTCACGAATTTCTTCCATAAATGGTTTTACATTTTCGCAGAAAGCCACCGCTTGCGCACGAGTGCTAACCGCTTTGTGTGCTTTTTCACGTTCTGCTTCCATTTTTGTGCACGCTTCATATAATTTGCTGATTAATTTGCCTATTTTCTTTACCGTGTCAGTTTGATAATCCATCGCTTTGTCCAAACCAGCTTTTGAAAGCGCATTGATGTTTTCTGCCAACTTCGTTTGGAAGTCAGTTGTTGAAGGCAATACATGGTTCAAACACAATTCTTCTAACACTTTACTTTCGATATCTAACTTCAAAGTGTAGCTTTCCAACAACACATCATGGAAGGCGTGCAATTCTCTCTTAGTCATAACACCAGAAGTGGTAAAAAGTTTTTCAGTTTCAGAAGAAATATACGCATCTAATGCCGCAGGTGTCGTTGTAACGTTCTTCATACCACGTTCCTTAGTAGCTTCGTCCTTCCAAGCATCAGAGTAACCATCACCTTCAAAAATGACTGACTTACAACGCTTTATGCAATTTCTCAACACGATTAAGATAGCTTCTTCAACGTCTTTTCCACGACCTTTTGTCTTTTCTACTTCTGCATAAAATTTTTCCAATTGAACGCCCATCATGGTATTCAATGCCGTCATTGGCTGCGCACAGTTTGCCGTAGAACCAACCATACGAATCTCAAATTTATTGCCCGTGAAAGCAAACGGAGAAGTACGGTTACGGTCAGTGTTGTCTTGCTCTAAGTTTGGAAGATTTGCCATCAAATCCAACACTTTTTTCATGTCGTTTTTGGCAGATTTGCCTTTTTCGATATGAGAAAGTAAGTTTGACATTTCTTCCCCAATGAAAACAGAAACAATCGCTGGCGGAGCTTCGTTTGCACCCAAACGGTGGTCGTTTGAAGCCGTTGCGATAGAAGCACGCAACAAGTCAGCATTGTCATAAACCGCTACAATCGTATTGACAAAGAAAGTCAAAAATTGTAAGTTTTTAGAAGGGTCTTTCCCTGGACTCAATAAGTTTTTACCAGTATCGGTACTCATTGACCAGTTGTTGTGCTTACCGCTACCGTTAATACCAGCAAATGGTTTTTCGTGCAACAATACTCTCAAACGGTGACGACGGGCAACACGCTCCATCACGTCCATCAACAAAGTATTGTGATCTACTGCTACGTTGCACTCTTCAAAAATCGGCGCACACTCAAATTGACCTGGCGCAACCTCATTGTGACGAGTACGAACAGGAATACCCAACTTGTGACATTCTGTTTCAAAATCACGCATATACGCATATACACGCTCAGGAATCGAACCAAAATAATGATCTTCTAATTGTTGGTTTTTAGCCGAAAACTTACCTAAAAGTGTACGACCCGTCATTACCAAGTCAGGGCGAGCATTAAAAAATGCTTCGTCAATCAAGAAATATTCTTGTTCCCAACCCAATGTTGTTGAAACTTTCTTTACATTTTTGTCAAACCATTGACAAACAGGCAAAGATGCTTGTTCCAAAAAGTTGATAGAACGCAACAATGGCAATTTAAAATCTTGCGCATCGCCTGTGTAAGTGATGAAAATAGTAGGAATACAAAGGGTTTTTCCTTCTGCGGTTTCGATGATAAAAGCAGGAGAAGTCGGGTCCCAACCCGTATAACCACGAGCCTCAAATGTAGAACGCAAACCACCTTTTGGGAAAGAAGAACCATCAGGCTCTTGCTGAACCAATGAACCGCCAGTGAACTCTTCGATTACTTCGCCAGATGGTGTCAAAGTGAAAAAAGAGTCATGTTTTTCAGCTGCTCTACCTGTCCAAGGTTGAAACCAGTGCGCATAGTGTGTTGCACCTTTTTCCATTGCCCAACGTTGCATAGAAGTAGCCACTGTATCCGCTATATCTTTACTCAATTTTGCGCCACTTTGGATTGTTGCCTTTAGCGCAAGGTAAGCCTGCTCTGGCAAATATTCCTTCATTGCTTTTTCGCCGAAAACATTTTCGCCGTAGTAAGAAGCAATATTGGTTTCTGGTAAGGCAGGGATATTGTAATCCAACTCGCTGCGGGTACTTAAAATATCTAATGCTGAAAAACGAGCAATACTCATGATTTTATATTTTTTAGAATGAAAAATAAAAAAAAATTTGTTTTTTAGAATGAAAATAAAAAATCATTCGATTTTTTAAATTTCGATGCAAAGATATATCTCTTTTTTGATAAAAAAAGTAAATTTATTTTGACAAAATGGAATAAATCTTGTAAAAATATTAATATGAAAGTGCTAATCTTTTTTAATTGTAGAATAAAAATTGGAGCATTGTTTTTTTTAGTTTTAAAATTTTAAAAAAGACCATTTTTACTTAATTTTATTCTTTTTTAAAAAATGAAACTATTTTTTTATAAAAATTTATTTTAACAATTTATTAACAATTTTTTTTATAAAAAACGTATTTTTCATTCCAAAAAATATTTAAAAATATATTTATTGTTCTAAAAAATAAAGTAAATACTTATTTTTATGGTAAAGTTCTAAAATATGTATTTTTAAAAATAAAATTAATTAGGAGAAAAAAACAAGCGAGCAATAAAAAAGGCCGGAACAATTCGTCTTTTTGTTTAAATGAACTGCTTTCAATGATTGTTTTTTCTAAAAGATTGATGTCTTCATATATTTTTTTTAACTCTTCCGCATCTTTTGCTCTAAAATAAGCACCACCTTCTGTTGTTTGCGCCAGTTGCATTAATAAATTTTCGTCAATTTCAACAGATTGAACATCAAAAACAATTTCACCATCCATTTTTCGACCAATTGGCATAAGTGCGTTGCCAATTGTACCAACACCAATTGTGTAAATTTTTATCCCAAGTTCTTTTGCCAATTCTGCCGCAGTTGTTGGAGAAATATAACCACTATTATTTACGCCATCGGTCAAAAGAATAATAATTTTGCTTTTAGCGGTACTTTCTTTCAAACGATTAACCGCTGTTGCCAAACCCATTCCTATGGCAGTTCCATCTGCCAAAACACCTGTTTTCAAAGCGTTTATTTGCTGTTTTACAATTTCGTGGTCGGTTGTCAAAGGGCATTGCGAAAAGGCTTCTCCCGAAAAAACAACCAAACCAATTCGGTCATAAGGACGTTTTTGAACAAAACTAATCGCAACATTCTTACTTGCTTCGAGTCGGTCAGGTTTAAAATCTTTTGCCAACATACTCATTGACAAGTCCAACGCCAACATAATGTCAATGCCTTCTTGCTTAATCATTTCTTCTTTTTGAGGCAACTGCGGACGAGCCAATGCTATGACAATAAAAAGAAAAGTCAAAACATTCAACAAGGGAAAAACTCGTTTGTACCAATATTGTTTAGGCGATTGAAACGAGCGAAGCGCATCAAGATTATTGAATTTTAAGGAAGATGTATCGCTATTATTTTTTTTCAACCATTGCCACAAAAAAGGTAAAGCGAACAATAGTAAAAAAAAATAAGGATTTTGAAAAGTAAAATGTTGAAAATGTGTTGTCATATAGTAGTCATAAGTCAATAAGTCGCAAGTCGTCAGTCTTTTAACTAATTGATTTACAAAATTTTATAGTATTTTAAAATATCAATTATTTCAGTCGAATTACTTAAGTGCAAAAATAAAAAAATCTACCTTCAAGACTAAGCTCAAAGGTAGATTTTTTTTTATTTTGAAAAAAAGAAATAAAAAAAGACGCAAACGGTATCGTTTAGATGTATAAGTTTAGGATTTGCTCACAAAGGAGTTTCTCGCATAGGACTTTTACATTTTGACTTTCTTAATCTACTTTAATTATTTTTTTAGTAGTCAATTTTTTATTATTTTTATCCAAAAGGCTTACAAAATAAGTTCCTTTTAATAAATCGCTTGCATCATAAGTTGCTCCTTCGGAAGCATTTATTCTTTTCAAAATACGACCAGTCAAGTCTGTAATTTGTAGTGACTCAATGCTGCTGTCAAAACCTTTTAACGTAAAAAAATCTTTTACAGGGTTAGGCGAAAGTGTAATTTTTGAAGCCATCGCATCATTTACACCAACAGTTGATTTTGCTTTAAAAGCATATTTTACTACTAATGGTGTTGTAATTCCTTTTGCACTAATGATAATTCTTGCCCAGGCATCTCCAGCGAAACCATTTGTTGCTGCATCTAATTTTATCTTTCCTTTTGCACCAGCTGCAAGATTGAACACAGCCGTTTTTGTTAAAGGAGCATAACAAAGTACAGGGTCACAAACGACCATATCCCAAGTAGCTGGCATAGTTAGGATTTTACGTTCCCAAGTAACATCAACAGCACTTGTACTTGTGTTTTCCACTGTCACCTCAGCAGAAAATAAGCTATCAGGGTGATTTGCTATAAAAAAAGAATCCTTAGGACTTAATTTCAAAGTAACTTGTGCAAATGCAAAGTTTGATGCAAATAATATTGCTAAAAATAGGTAGATTTTTTTCATCGTAAATTATTTTATATTTTATTTAAATTAACAACAAAAGTACAATTTTTCTATACAATAAAATATTGATTGCGTTAGTTTTAGACAAATAAAAAAGCCCCCCACCACCGTCGTAGTGAGAGGCCATCCCAAAAACCGCTTTTGTCCAACTAAATTTGACTCAAGCGGTTTGGGTGGTTCAATATTCCAAGTATTTATAAGTAATAAGTATTAGGCTAAAATTATGCCTACTTATTATTCTAAAATAATCATACTCTTAGTAGCTGTTGCTGTTGCTGTGCTTAAAGTGTATTTTACAACACCAGTAGCATTGATGTCTTCGATAGTTACTTCGTTATAACCTTTAGCGAAGTCTTTTTCGATTACTTTCAATACACGACCAGTCATATCGTAAATAGTCATTTTAGCATTTTCAGCTTTTGGCAAATTGAAACCAATTACCGTACGACCAGCGAATGGATTCGGTTGGTTTTGGTAAAGTTCCATTTTGCTTGTAGCATTGTTGTAGTTGATAGCAACATTCAACAATTCAGCATTTTTAGTATAAGCTTCAGCTGTAGTCAATTTAGAATTGATGTTTAACAACTCACTCAAACGACCTGCTTTCTTAGCTTTGAACACAAGTGTGAACAATTGCTCATCAGCTTGCGCAGAACCGTTCCAGCTTGCTGTGATTGTGCCGTTTTCAACAACACCGAAGTTTTCAGTGTTACCGTCAATAGTAATCAAATCTAATGCCGAATTGTTATAGTTCATTGTGAACTGGTAGCCTAAGATGTTAGCAATTTCGTTCGCTTTGAAAGTTGCACGAACTTCTTGACCTGCATTGAAGATTTGCTCCTCAGCATTAAAGAAGAAAGTACCTACTGTTCCACGACCAACTGCTTGACCATTTGTTTGAGCATTACCATTAATATCACCAATTTTTACAGCTACGAATGGCGCATTTTCGATATCATTCGTCAAGCCATTGAACTGCTTAGATTCAGGGAATGCCGCAGATAATGGATTTGTAGGGAATTGATAAGACTTATCCACAAATCTCCAAGAAGTGTTCTTAGTGAAATTGCTTTGGATAGCCAAAATCATTTTACGAAGCTCAACGATGTCCGCAGTAGAAACTGTACCACTCTTATTAACGTCAGCCGCAATCATTTGATAAGCAGAGTTCAAAGGTTGAACACCTAAAATGTGCTTGCTCATCAATACTAAGTCTAATGTAGAAACACCATTCAATGGGTTTTTATCCAATTCAGGCTTAACAGTATAGCTAGAAGTTTTTCCTAAACCATAGAATTCTGTTTTACCATTGATTGTAGTTGGCTTCTGATAAGAAGCTGCACCAGATAATTTCACCATTACGTTTTCTACGTCTTTACCTGTTTCAGTTGCAATTGCCGCAGCAATTTTAGCACCACTGATAGGAGTAGAAGGACAAGCAAGAACGCCTGGTGCACCCATGTTGTTTTGAACTTCGATGTAAGTTTCGCAGTAATCCCAGTTACCAGCTGCATCTTTTACCCAAAGGGCAACTGTCTGAGGACCAGTACAATTAAATACAACGTTTTTAGCCAACTTGCTAGGAGTTGATTTGTCAGTCATACCATTTGCAGTTGCATCAATCACCAATTTAGTGATGTCAGCACCAGCACCTGGCGCAGGAACTTGAATATAACAACCATCTAATTGGCAGTTGTCATAAGAACCAGCATCAAATAAGCTACAAGAAACCATTACATTACCTGTTGTAGGCATTATATCAACAGACAAACCATTGAAACAAATTGGTGTAGGTTTTTTAGCGTCTTTAACAACAACTACTTCATCTACAGAGCTTAAGTTACCACAGTTGTCAGAAGCAAACCAACGAACAGTATAAGTACCGAATGCTGTATTTCCTGTACCACCAAACTTAACCGTAGAAGGGAAAGTAGAAGTAGGCCCAGCAACTTTCACATTACTTGTGTTGTAAATTTCGTAATAAGTAGCTATTTTACCAGTACAATCCGTTGCTGTTGGTGCGTTTACCGTTACGTTCACGTTACATTCTTTTCCAATTTCAGCTTGAATAATATTACCTTTCGTAATTGATGGAGCCATATTGTCTGTTACTGTAATTACTTGTACGTATTCCATGTAACCATCTTCGTCATAAACAACAGCTGAACACTCCTTAAGAGCAGCATTGATTTGAGCGGGAGTTAATCCTGAACCAGCCCAAGCAGCATAGTCAATGTTCACAAACGTTCTTGTTTCTAAATCTGCACAAGCAGCAGGATTAAAACGTTGAACTTTATCAGCATTCAAGTTCAAACCTTGACACCAGTTCAAAATTTTCCATGTACGGACAATTTTGAAACAAGTACCATCTAAATTTACACCTCCATTAGAAATAGTCAATGTATCATCAGTGTATTCAATACCAACCAATGGACAAGTTCCACCGATAGTATTAATAACTGGAGAACCTGGGATAGTTGTGCTATTTACGTTTGTTGTACCTTGTGGAGTCAAATTATTTTTACTGTTGTCATTACAAGTTAAATTAACATCAGCTGGGAACAATACTGTATAAGCAGAACGATTAACAGAAGTGTAAGATTGAGTGTCAGTAGCTTTTCTACCAGCACAGTCAGTTACCGTATAAACACGGTTCACTATACCTTTACCACAATTGTCAATAGAACCATTGTCTGTATAAGTCACAGTTGCGTCACCACAGTTGTCATAATAGAAACCTTGAGGCATTGTATTACGATCAGCTTTGATTAACAATTGTGCGCCACTTGCAAGTATTGCACCTGTACCATTTACAAATGGATCAGCTGGTTCAACTGTAATAGTCCACTCACCGTTTGGATCTTCATTGTCAAAAATAGACAATGCGTCGGTTGCCAAATAAGCACCATTTAACTTATTTAAAGAACTTGTTAAAATAGGATTCGGAACCCCTGGTATAGTCTGTAAGTAGCCTCCATTAGCAGAAAGACTTACTACGGTTGGGGCTAACATTGGCTCATCATCAAATCTTAATTTGAACGCATTTGCAGCAGATTTGATAGCAGGACTCTCATAAGGTAAACTGCTAGTTGCATCAACTGGATTAGCAAACAAGATTGCAGACTTTCCAGATGGAGAAGTTACTGTAGCAATCAAGTTACCTAAGTAAGTGTGATAGAATTGTAAACCTACATTTAAATCTTTCACTTTCTTCAAGCCTGTTACAGGAATCTTAATAGTTGCAACAGCACCTGAATCAAGTGCAACAGCTGACTTATTAGAGAACACACTATTATCAGACATATTAGAATTTGCAGTACCTTTTACTGGTCCATTAGCATCTAACCAAGCCGATGCAGTAACATTATTACCACATATAACTGCTGTATCTTGTACTGAAATTTTTGGATCAACTTTGTCTTCAACAATTATTCGTGTCATACAAATATTCACATTACCACGTACCCCTAAAGACGCAGGATAACCTATACGGTAGTTAGGGTGATTGACATTGTTATTATTTGAAGCATGCTTAAAAATACTAGAATCCCAAGCACGTAATGCAACCATAATTGTATCCCCTACATCTTCACAACAGAATTTAACATCTTCGTGGAAGAAATTGTCGTAGTTATACTCATAATAGTCATCATCAGAAGGATCTCCATTCTTATTGAAGTCTCCATAAATATCAGATAAGTCAGGATCTTCACTGTATTGGCTTATTACTCGCAATCCAAACTCAGAACCTCCTATCATTATTGATATAGGTGTTATGCTTGTAATAGCATTTGCTACATCAAATGTAATAAAGAAACTTGCTCCTTCAAAAGATACTGTATTAGGTCCCGTCAATATCAATGTTGGGAATGTCGCAGGATCTGGTACAATAGGATATTCTGTAAGATTAAGATTGTACCATGAACTTGATTTCAAAATACGACGTGACAAAATGCCGTTAGAGAATGCATCATTAAGTTCTAATGCACCCGCACGAACTAATGATGCAATAGGGCTTCTTACAACATGAGTCCCACCAAAAGGAGGTACTTTTTCCGTTGTGTAGTACGTTTCTACAACAGGATATGAAGCATTGCTGTTAGCCTCTTGTAGGTAATCTTCATAATCACCATCTTTATTAATATCTCTTGCAGTACAATTGCTAATTGGTGCCATACGACGAACTTCAAATTTTGAAATTGTTGTACAGTTATCATAAGAACCTTTGTCAAGCTCTAAGCCAGTTAATGTAGCATAGCCATCTTGACTTAAAGAAACTTTTATTATGTCTTGACAAACCATTGATGGTGCTGTTCTATCCATCACAACAAAGCGAGCATTTACTCTTGTAACATTGCCACAAGCATCTGTAATAGAAATTACGGCAACAAAAGGCTGCGGATAAGGTAATCCAGAATTTGGATTAATCTTATTTTCGGACATTGGTACATCTTCAAAAGACATTGCGTCCCCTGAGACAGGGAAACCAACAGGTCGTGCTAAATTAGGAACTCCTGAGCTTAGTTGAGGAGGATTCGGTAATTCATGAAATAATTCAGCAGAATACGTTAGTTTATTTGCAGGAGAACAATTGTCCGCTACTACTGGTTTTCTCATTGTTACTTTACCCGTACAAGTTGTTGGACTTGTCGTATATACCCACCACGTACGTTCTGTCGCTGTTGGTAAAGACGCTCCATCTACAGCTGGTGGCGTAATGTCCTTCACTGCGATATTTTGTGCTCGAGTTGTTAAAGCTCCTGCACAAGCATCATATACTTTCCATGTACGCAAAACAGCATAACCAAGTCCCGTACCACAGATATTATCTATACGCGTATCAGTATAATCTGTTACCAAACCTGCGCAGCCCGCACCAGAAGGGCGTCCTGTTACATTTGGATGTGGATTACCGTTAGCATCAAAATATGGACCAGCGTAACCTTTTGGCAAGTTCAAAGATGTTGGAATTTGCGCAGCTGCAATATCTTGAATTGAATTAGAAAGTGGAGAAACTGTTGTAATTTCTAAAACTGCACTGATAAACGTATCATCATTGGTGAGAGGATTACCAGCATTGTCAAATAATTCAATCAACCAAGTTCCTCCCGCAGGCAATCCATTGAATGTCGCCAATGGAGTTATTGGTTTGTAAGAACCACTAACACTGTTAGCACAAGTTGTTGCTGCCGTGATTGGCGCACCTGGCGCACTATCTTCAAATACATACGTATAAACGTCACCTGCCATTGTACCCGTACAAGAAGGAGATACAGCTGGAAGTATTGCTTGTTTATTGAATAATTCAATAGGATTAATTATTGTCGGATATTTCAATGTTGCCCTCATATCTCCTAATTTAGGTGCTTTGAAGGTCAATGTTGTCTTTAATTTTAATACTGTTCCTACATTAGGTGGAATAGTCACAACTGAAGATATTGCATTCACGGTAACTGGTGCTGCTGGCAACCAAGAACCAAAAGGAATTGGTAACTCTGGTGCAGTAAAAAGTATTCCGTAATTAAGTGGTACCCATGTAGTAGTGTTTACAGCTCCCGTAGAATTATTCTGTGTAGAGAGTACCAGTTGAACAAGAGTCAATATATTATCATCTAATGTATTACCAGTATTGTCTTCTACTAAGATACTCCATGTACCTACATCATTCGTATTTATTAATACAGATAGGTCATCAATTGGTTTGTAAGAACCTGAACCTGAACCAGCACATAGCGTAGCTGGTAGGATTGGTGCATTAGGAGCTGCATCAAAGAAACTATAAGAGAGATTACCACCTACACAGGCAGTGCTTCCTTGTTTGTTCATCAACCTAATAGTCGTACCATTAGGGTGGATTAAACTCATGCGTAAATCGTTAATATTTGGAGCAGTAACACCAATATTTAACCTTACATTTGTTACAATATTTGCCAAGTTACCACCAAAAGGATTGGGAACAGCGATATTCGTTGCGCCTTGCTTAATATTGGTATTTTGTCCGAAAGCCACAGGAAGTCCGCCGCCTTTTACCGCAACATCTGAAACGCCTGGATATGTACCTGTTCCTGTTTTTAGATTATCATAATCACAGTTGAGGTTCGCATCAGCAGGGAAAGTTGTCGAAGCTAAAGTAGGACGTGGGAAGTTGATATTTTGAACACAAGTTGCTGTGTTTCCAAAGTTATCTGTTGCCTTATAAACACGCTTAATCTGCTTGATTAATGGATTTCCACAAGGCAAATTAAGTTGCTGAACAGTAACCGTAGGAGTGATAACACCAGCACAAGCATCTGTTGCTGTTGCTCCAGCTAATGGAACTGTTGTAGTAATTATTAACGATATAGCATTTGCTGGAATTGTATTGGTATTAGGAGCTGCTACGTCTCTAAAACGAACAATCCAATTACCATTTACAGGAAGCCCGAGAGCAGGAGCAAATGATCCAGCTGGTTTTACAGTACTATTGTTCCAAGCCGCATACGAAGCACACGCTGATCCCATAATAAATGGTCCATTAGGAGAAGTTGCGTCAAAAGTATATGTAAGTGTTGGTACACCAGCCGCTACGGTACTAGTTGAATTACATCCACCACCACCACTGGGCTTTAAAGCAATTACAGTTCCCGTTGGAGTTACCAATTCGATAGCAATCTCTGACAACCAGTCATTTGTTCCAAATTGTACTCTAACTTTCAAATCCTCTACTACTGATGTTGCAGGTAAATTCGTAACTGGTATTGGTATATCTAAGTTAGCTGCACCAAATGATGTAAACGCAGCATTAGTACTAGCAAAAGGAATAGAAGATTTTACTGTTGCAACACTATTAATGTCTAATGAGCAATCATTAATTACTAAGTCACCAGGACAAACAATTGTTGGAGCTGTTTTATCTTCTAATGTAATATTTCCCCAACAAGAGTTGTTAGGATTTGTAACATCATATACTTTTGCAATTAAAGTTTGACCAACGAAATTGCTTAAAGCTGTACCGTTAAAACCATAGCAGTTTTTAGCAGGGTCAAAAGTCGTTGTACCGATTAAGTTTGTACCGTTATATACTTCTGTTTTGTATGAACCCAAACAAGCATAAGGACCACCTTTCAATAGTTGTTCTGCACTTACAGTCGCATTACAAGCTGCATTCATCGTAATATTTACAGATTCATTACAAGCCAATGTTGTTGTGGTTGCCGCAGAAGGTGCTACATTGATGGTGAACGCCTCTGTTGTCATGTTGTTAGAAATATCCGTACCTTTCCACTGTACCGTATTCGGAGCACCCGCTGCTGCCAAGAAGCCAGATTGAGGATACTGTGGTGTCAAATTCTGCAATGTACTTTGACCAAACACCAAACCACATTTTAATGAACGTGGAGTGAAAACTGCACCACCATTCAAAAGACCTCCCATGCCTAAACCATTCAAAATCGTTCCTGCTGCATTAGCTGAATTCATTGTAGCGGCACCTGCTTGATACAAAGGTATCTTTAATGGAATCGCTGTAGGGTCTACTGCAAGAGCAAAAGACATTGCTCCAAGAGGTGTAACAAACTGAGTCGTTGGAAAAGCATAAGTCGCTGCTCTTTGGTCAGTTACAGCATTGATTGTAGCTGTCGCTATCGCTTGAACAAGCGCACCACCAACAGAACAAGTTCCACCAGCTGTTGGCGCACTTAATGTAATGGTTGGAGCTGATTGATAACCAGCACCTCTATTGGTAATGGTAATACCCGTAACAGCACCCGTTATTGGGTTAACCGTAGCAAATCCCGTGGCAGGAACTACTGGATTACCACCTGTAAATGTAACCGTAGGAGGCGTAGAATAACCAGAACCTGGTGTTGAAATTACTACACCAGTAACAATTCTACCACCATGTATTAATGTACACTTAAATGGACCGCTCCAGCCTGCTGTCGAAGCTGTGAATAAGTTTGGATTATCGCTATCTGTTCTTGTATAGACCAATATTGACGCAGGTGGATCTACCACCCCAGCAACAGCAGAACCCGCAGCATTAAAAAATAAATTCGTCACTGCTTTAACTCCTAATGGTTGAGCAACCGAACTTCTAAATCCAAATAATACCCCATCATCAGCTAAACCAAATGGGAAAATGGTAGCAACTGCTCCAGCAATAATACCCAACGGAGTAGGTACGTTTGGAGCTACCGCTGGAAACGAAGCAACAGGAGGTGTTGGGAATGTTGGCATAATTAAAGCCAAATTCGCTGCCGTTTGGGCAGGTACAACACTTGGTATTGTAGCACCCGCAGGTGGCTGCGGTACATTGTCCGTCAATGTTGGTGTAGAATAAGTAATATTCGCAGCACATTGTCCAGCACCCAAAGTTACATTATAGGTGTATGGATTAGCCACTGTACCTATACCTCCAGTTGGAGCAACTGGACCTGTTGGACCATTCACTACCAAACCAGCATCACCAGGGATATTTAATGTCGGAACTTGTGTATCCAATACTGTTACAGATGTTTGTGCTGTCGTAGCACCTACATTGTAAGTAATAAGGGTTGTTCCTAATGGATAAAGTCCGCTTGCATTTGCACCACCACCATTAAAGCTATTGGCAATTGTTGGTGGAGCATCAGCTGTAACTTTGATATTATCTACATCGGCAGACCAATTCCAAGCTGATTCATCCGAATACCTAAAGCGAACAAGCATACTCGTCGTGCCAGCAGGAACATTATAATTAAATACCCCTGTCCCTGCTAGTAACTGAGTTTGAATTGTAGCAAATGCGCCTCCATTTAAAGATACATCTACAAAAAAATCACCTGCATCAAGACGGTTTCTGTAAGAATAACTTAATTTCACATTCGTTGCTCCCGCAGGAATTGCGATTGCAGGAGTAGTAGCAGTAGCCATACCACCCGGAGTCATTTGATTGGCTCCATCTCCATCGTTCATTTTCAAACGATTTCCTACAAAAGACGGGTCATAAGCTGTACCTAAACCTGCACCTGCAAGTATCTGATACAATATACCAGTATTTCCACCAGCTGGCGTATATGCAGTATTAGGTCCATTCAAAGCATAAGGTAACGTAAAAGTAGCCAATGTCATGCCACCTCCAGAAGGTGGAACTAAATTTCCAGCTGTGAAAGAGCTGAAATCTTGGCTGTACAGTGTTTGAATTCCCATACAAGGACCAGAGAACGTTGCCAAAGGCAAGGTAACAGTCGCTGCTGTTTGATTAAGTAGTGCATTGACTGTAACATTTGCTGGTACAGCAAGAAGGCAAGACTGAACACCAATTACTGCCGCTGCTGCTGCCGCCACAGGTGCAGGCGGAGCTAAATTTGTTATAAATCCATCACCAACCACAGAGGCATTCACTGGAAAAGTATTTCCAGCTACTGCACTTGCAGGAATAGTAATCATTACATTCGCTACAACAGTTCGACTTGGCCCATAAGCACCCCATTGATATCCAAAGCCTAATCCAGGCTGCGTAGAAGCACCAGGTATATATCCAAAAGATAAGGTATTAGTACCACCACCAGTTTGGACAACACCAGCGGCTGGCGGATTAACACTTACATCTGTTCCTGCTGACGGAACAGTAGCCATAGTCATGGTACAACCCGCTGGCATTGAAAGAGTAATGTTATCAGCATACTCGCCACCATTTGTAACGAAGCCAATAGAGATATTCACTGGTGTCGGCACTCCTGCTGGAATCTGAGAAGTATTTGCTGTTACTGTAACACCCGATATTTGGGCATTCGCCATATTGGCAAACAGTAACATCAATGACATCAATAGAGCGACACTACCCAGCTGTTTCAAAGGACTGAAAACATTATGAATTGTAAAATTCGCTTTTTTCATCATTAAAAAGATTATAATTTGTGTAAAATTAAAGAATGTTGTTGTTGATTTAAATTTTAAGAAGTTGTTCTGCTTCTTCTCTAAGTGATAAGTTAAACTGCTTATCGTTCAGCACTGCTGTCAAAGCTGTTGGCTGTTCAGCGCTGTCAGATACACTATCAGCTACAATTTGAACTTGATCAAGAGCTTCGGCAACTGTTTTTTGATGCTTGAAAGCAATCATAATCCGATTGTAATACTCTTGCTTTGCAGTCAATTCGTAGTAGAAATTTAATCCTCCTACATCTTTGGCGGTTTCCATTTCCTTAGAAATGTCGTTAATTTTGCCTATTACTAAACCTTTGGCAGTCGCAGCATCAACGTATTGCGCTGAAGCAGACTGAATACCAAAAGCAAAAAAAGCTGATAAAATTAACATCAATAATTTTACTTTTTTCATAAGATATAAAATGTTGTTGGTTAATAAATAAAATAAAATGTTGTTTAGTAATTATAAATAAGTAGTCGTAAGTCTGAAAGTCATTGGTCTATTGGTTATCAATAGATTAAAACATTCTACAACGGCACTTATTTTAGACAGTACTTGTGTCATTAGCATTTTAATCCTTGAACAAGGCTTTTGTTAAAAAAGATTGTACTTTGATATTGTAGCTAACGACGCTATTTAATTTTTTTGCTTACTTTTAAGCGGGTTCTTCCTCCCTAAATCCCTCCGAAGGAGGGACTTTCAAATGTAGAGAAAGTAATTTACACAACTGAAAACTCTGATTTACAAGTACTTGTAATCAAAAATTTACTAAAACAACAATGTTTTTTACAACGGAAACTAACTTGGGTAGTGAATAATGAATAATTAATAATTTTTAGTTGATAATTAAATGAAGCGTAGTTCTTCTTTAATTATTTTGTAAAAATTCTTTGCGACGCCTTTTTAATTAAAAGAGAAAGGGTTGGGAGCTTTGGCACGCAATTTTAAATGTTCATTTTCAGTTGAGGAGTATGTGCTTTTGCTTGTACAGGGCAAAAATACAACAGTTGATTCCATACAAGGTGTATGAAGACTGCTTGGGATACTTCTCAATACTAATTGGATTGAGCTAATTTTGTTGTGTAAATCTTTATTAAAAGTATTGTAATATAGTATAAAAACTTTGCCAGTTTCTACATTACGGTACAAAAATACAACAAATAGCAATGGCGTGCGTACCCAAAATATGGTATTTTTTATATTAACCTATTGTTAATATGAGAAATAAAATCAATAATTTTTTTAAATAAAATAAAATAAACAATTGATTATCAATGAATTATAAAAATTTAATACAAGAATAGCATTTAATAGTAATATATTTTTATTTCATTTTACTTGGTCGAAAATTTGGGCTAAAATCAAAATAAAAGTAATAAAAGTGGTAGATTTATTTTAAAATAAATTTTTAATTGGTGATTTTATTTCTTAAAATGGTGATGATTACATGATTTTCTGTTCTCACTAAAGTCAGAACTCCAGCTAACGTGCAATCAACACTGGGATTTTTAAACGGTGATGGATTACGTGATTTTTTGTTCTGACTAAAGTCAGAACTCCAGCTAACGTACAATCAACACTGGGATTTTTAAACGGTGGCGAACTTCGCTAATTGTCGTTCCCATCAAAACATCCATAAAGGCTTGGTGTCCGTGTCCTCCCATCACCAAAAAATCAGCGTTAAAATTTTCTACCAAACGTGGTATTTCTGTTTTTCGATTGCCAAAACCGACCATCGTATTGCATTGATAACCCATGCTTTTGAGTTTATCAGCGTACTCTTCCAAAAACGCTTTGTCCATCTTGGTTTCTAAGTCTTTTATTTCGCTACCGAGCCAGCGTGCGCCCGCTGTTTCTACAATATGAACCAACAAATAAGAAGCGTTTTTCCCACCTTGCGCCAAAGCATGATTGATGGTTTTGGAATCCATTTTTGAAAAATCAACACTGACTGCAATGCGTTGATAATGAATAGGTTCTGCAATATTTAAGGTTTGTTTTTCTGTGTGCAACAAAGAAATCTGGTTGCGCCTTGCTCTTGCAAAAAGTGGTTCAATGGTTACAAAAAGCAACAAAATTAAGGACAATAAAGCTATCGCAACAACCAATATTTTTAAGAAAATAGAAATAGAATCGTCGCTGTTTAGCCACGTGAAAAGCTGCTGATAGACCATTCGGATATTGAGTAAAACAATCACTCCTGCACCAGTCCAAGCCGCTATTTTTTGCCAAAGCGGAATTACAAATTCGCCCATTTTTTCTTTGTCGCTTACGAAGTGAATCAAAGGAATTGTAGCAAATCCCAACTGCAAACTTAGTACCACTTGACTGAATACCAATAACTTACCTGTTGCTTGTTCTCCTGCAATGTAAATGGTCAAAAATGCTGGTAAAATCGCTAAAATCCTTGTAATCAATCGTCTTAACCAAGGTTGAATCCGTAAATTCAAGTAACCTTCCATGACGATTTGCCCCGCCAATGTTCCTGTAATCGTAGAACTTTGTCCAGCTGCAATCAAAGCAATGGCAAAGAACATAGGTGCGTAGTTTGAGCCTAAAATGGGTGCTAACAAACGGTGCGCATCTTGAATTTCGGCAACTTCAAACAAGCCATTTTTATAAAAAGCTGTTGCTGCTAAAATCAAAATAGCTGCATTGACAAAAAAAGCAAAGTTCAACGCAATCGCAGAATCTATGATGTTGAATCGAATCGCTTTTTTGGTTTCTTCGCTTGTATGGTTGAATTTTCGAGTTTGTACAAGCGAAGAATGTAAATAAAGGTTGTGCGGCATTACGGTTGCGCCTATTACACCTATTGCGATGTAAAGGGCATTTTCACTCAACGCTGTTGGAATTAACCCTTTTGCAATTTCACCTAAATTGGGTTGTGCAAAAAACATTTCGGCTAAAAAACAAACACCTATAATACCAACCAATGCTAAAATAAACGCTTCGATTTTTCTAATTCCATAATTTAATAAAAATAAAATCAAAAATGTATCTAAAACGGAAATCGTCACTCCAAGTAAAAGTGGAATGTGGAACAACAACTGCAAACCAATTGCCATACCAACCACTTCCGCCAAATCCATTGCAGCAATTGCGACTTCCGCCAATATGTAAAGGCAGAAATTGACAGTCTTGGGATAAGTTGCTCGTGATGCTTGCGCCAAATCCAATCCTCTGACCAATCCCAGCCGAGCGCAAAAACTTTGCAATAACAATGCTATCAAATTTGACATCAACAAAATCCAAATCAATTGATAACCAAATTGGCTACCAGCTGCCAAGTCAGTTGCCCAGTTTCCTGGATCCATATAGCCAACGCTTACCAAATAGGCAGGTCCCAAAAATGCCATAAATTTTTTCCAAGAACTTGTCTGAACAGATGTATCCACCGAAGCATTCACTTCTGACAATGAAGTATTTTCCATATTTTAATTTTTTATAGAAAGGAAGAGAGTGGGAAAGGAAGAAAGTAAGAGAGTAGGAGAGTAGAAAGTAGGAGAGTGCGCTACGAGTACTTTCTTTACTTTCCCACTCTCCTACTTTCTTACTCTCCCACTTTCTATTTTCTTCCCAATGTTTTCAAAAATAAATTTTCGCAAACTTTACCAGAAAGAATAAGCTCATGTTCATTGTTGAGGATAACTTTGCGAGAGCCATCAAACTCAAACGTTTCCAAAATATCTATGCGTGTACCGATATTGATTCCTAATTTGTCCAAATATTGTAAAAATGAAGGAGCGTGTTCATTGACACCAACGACTACTCCACCGTCTTCATTTTCGAGTTCGCTGATTAGTATTTGTTTGCGTTCCGTAAAGTTGCCTTCGGCATCAGGAATTGGGTCGCCGTGCGGGTCAAATTTTGGGTGATTCAGAAAAATATCCAAACGCTCAATCAGTTCGTCTGATTTGATATGTTCTAATTGTTCTGCTAATTCATGAACTTCGTCCCAAGAAAAATGTAGCCATTCCACCAAAAAAACTTCCCAAAGTCGGTGTTTGCGAATTAATTTTGTAGCCAATTTATTTCCTTCTTCGCTTAATTTCACTCCACGATAACGTTCATAGTGAATCAATTCTTTTTCAGCAAGTCGCTTGAGCATATCTGTGACAGAAGCCGCTGTTGTATTTGTTTCTGCCGCTAAACTATTGGTACTCACTGACTTATTTCCAATTTCCATTAATTTATAAATGGATTTCAAGTAATTTTCTTCTGTATATGAAAGCATAAATTTCATTTTTTATTATTTTAAAATAAAAATAAAAGTGGTTGAATTTTATTTTTTTGCAAAGTTATAAATAATTTTTAGATTAATCTAAAAAAATAATTTTTTAAAATAATTTTTTTTCTCTGTATATTTGCAGACGATTTTCAAAACATATTAATTTATTGTTGGTCGGTAATAATTTAGTGTAGTTTATTTAACCACAAATTTTATCTAATTAAACTAATTTCACTAATCGTAGAGCGATTAAATCTAATTTTTCTAATTTTATTAAAACTTCGTTTTAATCTTGTATAAGTGTATTCGAGCTAAATTTTTATAAATAATACTTGTTTGATTATTTTTTTTAATGTAATTTTACAAAAAATTAAGCAATATAATGAATTGGAAACAGCATATACATTCAGATACATCAGTATTGTTAGGAAAACCTGTCATTAAAGGTACTCGTATTTCCGTGGAACTCCTTTTGGAGCTATATAAAAACGGCTGGTCTAATCAGATGATCTTAGAAAGTTATCCTAATTTGAGCAATGAGAACTTGACAGCTGTCTTTGATTATCTTGGAGAATGTATCCGTTGTGAATTGTATTTTCCACTTCATAGCGTAGCGTAATTATGTTTTTAGCAAATGAAAATTTTCCATTTCCGAGTATCGCCTTGTTACGAAAACAAGGGTACGAAGTCCTAAGTATTTGTGAATCTCACTCAGGAATAAGCGACGAAAAGGTTTTACAAATCGCTGTAGAGCAACAACTCATCATATTAACCTTTGATAGCGATTACGGCGAATTAATTTTTAAATACCAAAAAGAAGCTCCTCCATCGGTTATTTATTTTAGACACAAAGGTTTCAATCCAATTGACGTTGCCAATATTCTATTAGAACTACTAAAATCGAAAAATTTTGAGTTTCAGGACAAATTTACTGTTATTGAGCAAGATTCGATAAGGCAGAGGTTACTTCGCTAATTCTACAAGAAGCACTTACTCCAGCTACTTCAATTTAGAATAAAACATCACCACACAATATGAAAAAAACAGTCTTACTACTCACACTTTTTATTTTTACAATAAAAATAACAGCACAACAAACTTTTCCGAACAATGGCCCTGCGGATAAAAGGGACAATTGGTACGCTTTTACAAATGCTACGATTGTAAAATCAGCTTCGGAAAAAATCGAAAACGCTACTATAATCATTAAAGTAGTGATTTTGAGTAGTAATCATGAAAGTCATGTTTTGCTAGGTGCCTGCACCTCTAGTGCATGTTGGTATTTCATTTTGGTAGCCTGAGTTGAGTTTTTGGTAGCCTTTGGTAGCTTCTTGGTAGCTGTAGGTTTGAGACAGTGGTCTTTCAGAATCAGTAAAGTAGTGATTTTGAGTAGTAATCGTGATTTCTTTTTTAGCTAGGTGACTCTACCTCTAGGGTTATCAATAAGCTTTAATAGTACATTAAATCTAATCTAGAATTGCACTTTTGCTTGAGGATCATGTGGGTAGTTCTCAAGTTGTTATC
>JAYWHK010000182.1:0-8917 GCA_043777755.1 Saprospiraceae bacterium | reverse complement strand
ATCATACTGAGTGCTGTTTGTTTATCTTCCAATGAACCTATGCTTAGGTCACGGATAGCATTAATA
Organism: Saprospiraceae bacterium; assembly: GCA_043777755.1. Classification (GTDB taxonomy): domain Bacteria; phylum Bacteroidota; class Bacteroidia; order Chitinophagales; family Saprospiraceae; genus CANHEE01. Next base: position 8,851 of record JAYWHK010000182.1, on the reverse strand, counting down.
GCATTTTTAGCGTTTACGCTGAAAAAAAGTTGCAACTGCTTTGGCGAAAGACTTAGCATATAACCACGCATAAATATCATACGCTCATTATCATTAGTAATTTCATTGTATTTTTCAAAAAAAATTTTGTGCTTTTTCATTTATTTAGACTTTTTTTAATAAAATTTTTGACCTCATTCATTTCATCTAAAATTTCATCTACTTTTTCTCGAAATGCTTTTTCTCCGCCTAATTTTTCAATAAATTCGTCAGGATAAAGCCTCATTATTTCTAACTGTTGTAATAAAATTCGGTAACGATTTTGTTTTGCTTCGATAATATTCATTATTGAAATAGAATTTTTATTTTACAAAAGTATCATATTTTTCATAAATATGCAATTTTTTTCACAATTTTTTACTTTTATAAAGAAACTATTTGCACATCTTGCAAACTGTTTTCTCTACTTGCCTACTTTTAAAAACGCATCTAACCAAAATTTTGCAGCCCAATTCGGATAACTCATTTTTCGGTAATCGCCCCAAGCAGGATATGAGCCAGCAATGCCGCCACGATAACCTTTTAAGGGAAGTCGAGAAGGCGCATTTTCGACAGTTTTAAATATTTTTTTTGCTAAAATAAAATAAAAATCATCGTTGGTAATTTCAAAAAGACGGGCAGTATTTAGACTCAGCTGGGCATTACCTGTTAGGCAAATGTAGCGATGATTGGGATTCCAAGACTCATCGTAAGTACCAGCAATTTTTCCATTTTTTTCTAATAAATCGCTGATTTTTAAGGCAATATTCTTAGCGATTTCTATACTTTCTTGGTCGTTGAGCAAGTTGCCACATTCCAAAAAACCCCGTTGCGTGTATGCGATGGTATGTGTATAAGCTGGTTTTTGTGCTTCAAAAGCCCAATTTTTTATGCTGTGATTTTCATTCACCAATGCTTTGTAAAAAGCCAATGCTTTTATCATATTTTGTTGAATATCAGCATTTTGTAATATTTTATTGGATTCTAAAACTGCCCAAACGACCCTTGTATAATAGCTTGGAACATAGCCTTTTGTGTAAGCTCCTTTTTTCCAAGAAAAATCATTTTCCAGAATAGACATCAACCAATCGACTGCTTTTTCGATGGTCTTCTTAAATTTTTTATTTCCTGTTAAAATATATGCTCGATTCAGTCCAAAAAGCATCATGCCTGTATTGAAAACACTCTCTTCACCATTTTCGCCCAAACCTTCTGGCAATGCACCATTTTTTTTTTGTAAAGTACAAATCCATTCCGCAGCTTCTATGGCATAATCATAGAGCCATTGCTCGCTTGTCTGTGCGTGATAATCCAAAAAAGTTTCGATGATATAGCCCGTTGTTTCGGGATAAGCCGCTGCCCAACCACCTGATTTCCAATGCCTTAGCAAAGAAAAATAAGCGGACGAACCTTTGCGATTACTGGCATCAAAACTATTTTTGAGCCAAAGTAGGGTAGGGTAGTATGGTTTGTTAGATTCTTGAATAGTAAAATTATTTTAGGCTAATCCAGTTTTTTATTTTCTTTCTTAGGTGCTAAGAAATTTTCATTGCTAATGACGTTTTTACCTGTTTTTTCCTCCAAAGCAAAGCGAGCGTCACGAGCAATTGAGCCACCTTTTTTACTGGCAACAGCATTTTCTATCAAGCCTTTTGCTTCATCTGTTTCAGCGATTTGTCGGGTCGAAAGTTCGGCTAAGGCAGTAAAGATTAGTTCGGCTTCGCTCATGTGGTCACGTAAGTTTTGAGATTTGAGTGTTTTGAGTTCTTTGTGCTGTTTCACACTCAATCCTGTCCATTCTTGATGTATTATATTGGTCAAAAAAGCAAACTCTTCTGATTTTTCCACACCACTTTCTTTCCAATAATCGGTCAATTTGTTGCGTGTTTCTTGCCCTGTCATGCGCTGCTGAATCCATTTTTCGCTGCGTCCGAGGCGTTGCCAATTTTCTCTTGCCCTATCTAAGGCTTGCGAAGGATCAGCAATTTCTTGCATCCGCTCTTGACCAACTTTTGCCAACCAAATTTTGAAAGGTTCTGCCTTCGGTGAAGGAATGGACTGTACCAATCGGAGAATATCTTGTGCTGTGCCAGACAAGGTTTTTCGTTTTTTACCAGACTCTGTTTCCATTTCTACCTGGGGACAATTTGTCCCTATGTAGCTTGCGAGTTCTGCATCTCTTTTTCTTAATTTTTTCAAATAATCCGTTGGATTTTTCGAATCGCTGAGTGCTTCCACAATATCCACCAGCGAAAAATACCACGTATCGCTTTTTTCGTCATAGACACGACGAATTTTTTTACTTTCAAAAAGGGTAATGCTTGTATCTTGTTCAGCCATTTTCATAGAATTGTAGAGTGCAAAAATAGTATTTTTTATGAAAAATAAGCAATAAAATAGTAGTTTAATTTTTTGTAATATTGTTCTTCAAATTCACTGGCAGTGAATGGTTTTTGATCTTTGAGGTAGCGTTCCATCAAAGAAATGTTCATGCCACAGCTTTCAAAAAGTTGAAAAATTTTGTCAGGTGTAGAGCCGTAAAAATCAGATGCACCCAAGCCATGTTCAAAAACGACAACAGGTCGGCAGCGTTTTAGTAGTGCTGTTGCCCCTTCCAACACCAACAATTCGCCACCTTCGACATCAATTTTTATCAAATCAATTTTGATGTTTTCTGGAATAATATTGTCTAAAAGATTGGTTTTGACCTCAATAGTTGTATCAATTTCGTTTGGTTTGTCGTATTGGCGTTTTTTCAAACCACTGTAGGAAGGATTAGAAACAACATAATTAAAAGTTGCTGTTCCTTTTACATTGCTGAGTGCAACATCGATGATTTCGCAGTTTGTCCCTTGGTATTTTGCTTTTAGCTTATCGCAAAGCATCGGAATTGGCTCAAAACCAAAGTGTTTTCCTTCAGGTGATGCCGCCCTGATGATGTCCAAGACTTCGCCTTTATGACAACCAACATCAACACAATTGGCAGTTGAATGAAGCACTTTTTTGATAATTTTCTTGGTTTGTGTATCGTATTTTTGATTTAACGTAAAATCGTAAGGAATGGCTTTGATTATTTTCTTGATTAATTCTTTCATTAAAGATTCTTATGGTGAATGAAGCTGCAAAATTAGACTTTTTTAGTAGATAAAAATACCTTTTTTGTGAAAAAAAGCAAAAAGCTACTGACAAAATTAATTGCCAATAGCTTTTTTACTAAAACACTTGTGTTTTTTACAAATATTTTGAGTGGTTTGCTTTCATTTGATTACCAGCAACCTCCACCGAAGCCCCAAGAAAAATTCAAAGAAATTTTAGGTAATGACGGTTTTGGCGCACAGTATGTAGGCTGTTGTGGAGCGTAACAAGTAGGCTGTTGCGGTGCGTAGTAAGACTGCTGTTGTGGTGCGCAATAAGAAGTTTTTGGCGCAGAAAGAAAGAAAAAGCCACCTTTTACATTTTCTGTGTTAGCGATTTCGCTGTCGTTGAATTTAGTTAATTTACTCATAGTTGTTAAATTTTAAATTTTAAAAAAAATAGTATGTTGAAAATAATTTAAAACACCCTGACGAAGTGTTTTTGTTTGTTTTTTGTTTGTTTTATGATACAAAGTAACGGGCATTTTTTTTTCTACACAAACGAATGTATTTGGAATCCTTGTTTTTGTATATGGAATGTTGTAACTTTGTATATGGAATGAAAATCGACAATTCCCTCCTTTTGTTTTCATTCTACAATTTGATTATTCTTACAAATATATTCATCAGAAAATGCAAAGCCTAAAAATTTTGATTATTGAAGACGAGGTCTTGGTTGCGCAAGACTTGACCAACTTATTGACGGATTGGGGCTACCTTGTTGTGGACTGTTGTAAAACAGGTGAGGAGGCTATTGAATCTTTCAAACAGTATGAGCCAGACTTGGTTTTGGCGGATATTCAACTGAAAGGAGTGATAGATGGTGTTGAAACCGTTCGTCAAATCAACGAAATCAAACGGATTCCTATTATTTTTATCACTGCGCAAGCTGATCATCAAACTGTTGTGCGTGCAAAATTAACTGCGCCTGCGGCTTACCTGCTCAAACCTTTCAATGAACGAAACTTAAATATTAGCCTTGAAATTGCCTTGAATAATTTTTATCAGTCCGTTCCAGAAATCGGAAAAGCAAGCGAAATTGAGAAAAGTAATGTTTCTGCTAATGATGTAAAATTGGTAGCTGATGTGATATTGAGGAAGGAAAATATGATTTTTATCAAGCAAAATTACCGTTTTGTAAAATTTATGATAGACGATTTGGTCTATATGGAATCAGATAAGAATTATACCAATGTGGTTTTTAAACAACAAAAGATAGCCCTTCGGCTACCATTACAAACTGTTATTGAAAAATTTGCAAACTGTGACAGTGTTATAAGGGTGCATCGTTCTTTTGTTATTAATCTTACTCACGTGGAAGAATTTTCAGAAAATGAGATTATTTTGCCTAAAAATAAATTAATTCCTCTAACAGCGGCTTATAAAGAAGATTTTTTGAGTAAATTTAGTGTTTTGTAAATACCGTAATTTTGTCACAAAAAATTTGTTTCTCATTTTTTAATTTTTTTTTAAATAATTGATTTTCAATATTTTACATATTTTTATTTAATTTTTTAATTGTCACTAAATATACATTTTTTTAATAAAAAAATAAATTTATTTGTTTATATTTGTATTATTATTTATAAAACTAATTATTTGTGACACTCAAAATAGACTCTTTAAATTTTAATATTTTAAACTAAAAATTTACGTACAATGAAAAAAATGAACAAAAACACAAATGAAAATTTTTCTGTTCTTTCTAACGAGGAACAAGCTCAGGTTAAGGGAGGTCTTTTATTATATTGCGAAGAAAAACGCATTAAATTATTGGGGCGAACCGTAACAACAACGCAATGGAAAATGGCAAGCGATGGTAATCTTGGACTTACTGTACAAATGTAATTTCCATTTATTAAAAATTGCTTCAAAAATGCTAGTATTGCTTTTTTGAAGCAATTTTTTTACAGTCTAATTAGATTTTTTATGAGAAAAACTATCTTAATTTGGTGTTGTTGCCTAACAATGCCCTCTCTGGTTTTTTCCCAAATCCAAACACAGAAACAAGTAATTGACGCATTGCTTGAAAAAGCAGACGAACATTCGTTCACAAATATTGACTCGTCGTTAATCTTTGTAAATCAATCTGTTACACTATCAAAACAACCAATTAACCATGAATTACTTTTTAAATCTTTTCGATCAAAAGGAATGATTTTAGAAGACAACAATCGTTTTACGGAAGCTATGCTGGCTTACCAAGAAGCATTGAATATTGCAGAAACCTACCTTAACGAAAAATCGAAAATTGCAATTTACAACGATTGGGCAATTGTTCATAAAAAAATAAACCAATATAAAACAACACAAGAATACCATTTAAAATCTATTTATTTAGCCGAAAAAATTGGCAACTGGGAAATGGTTGAAACAGGTTATCATGGTTTGGGTACGATGTATTCTATGTTGAGTAACTTTCCAACTTCCATTTATAATTACAAAAAATCTGTCGAAGCAGCTGAACGTGCAGGCAACAAAGAAGGCGTAATTTTGAGCTTAACGAATATTAGCAATGTTTATTTGAAAGCGAAAAACTATGATTTGGCGCATCAAACCATCGAAAAAGCATATAATTTGGCACAACAATTTGGCAATAGTATGCGCTCTGCGGCAGTATTGAAAGTTTTTGCCAATATTGAAATGGAGCTTGGTCATTTTGATATTGCTTTGCAAAAATACCAAGTTGCGCAATCTATTTTTGAACAAAATGGAAAAAAATCAAGGACAGCCGAGGTGTTGTTGCTCATTGGCGATTTGCTTTTTAAACAAAAAAAATACAATGAATCAAAGGTCTTTTTTGAAAAATGTAAAACGTATCTTACTTATTTTCAACCTTATACATCAGCGGAATTTTATAATAAGTATGCAAAATTACAAATTGAGAAAGGCGATAAGGATAGCGCAATTATTAGTTTAAAGACAGCTTTGACTTTTTCAGATACTTTGCGTTTCAAGGAAATTGCTTGCGAAAATCATCAATTACTCTCTACAATTTATCAGCAAGAAAAAAAATATGAACTGGCTTTTCAACACCTTTCTCTGGCCAACTACCTTACTCAATTACTGAATAAAGACAATAGTTTAAGGGATATTTCAGAGGCAGAGTTGCGTTTTGAATTGGAAAAACAAGATATTGAAATTAAAGCGCAACAAAAGGAATTACAGCAGTCAAACCTTGTAAAATGGCTTCTGAGCATTGGTTTTTTAGCTTTGGCAACCATGCTTTGGTTCACTTTTCGACAACTCAAAGCGAAGCAAAAGGCGGTACAATTCACTCAAACATTGCTAAAAGAATTACATCATCGGGTGAAAAATAACCTGCAAAACGTCATCAGTATTACCCGTTTGCAATCTCGAAATGTCCAAGATGCCTCAGCACTTGCGATTATAACGGACAATCAGAGCCGATTAGAAGCGATTTCCACGTTACATCAGCAATTTTATCAAAATGAAGACATCAATAAGGTTAATTTTGACCTTTTTTTAGAAGAATTATTCAAAAATATTTTATTTAAAAATGATGTTCATGGAAAAGAAATAAAGCAATACATAGATGTGGACAACCAAGCTATTGGTATTGACAATTCATTGCCTATTGCATTGATTATCAATGAGTTGGTGTCAAATTCTATCAAATATGCTTTTGAAAAAACCGAATTTCCTCAAATAAACATTAAGATTCAAAATAAGTGTTTGCATTATTCTGACAATGGGAAATGCTATCCAAAAGCATTTGATTGTAAAGATAACAATAGCTTTGGCGTTCAGTTAATCAAATCTTTGGCTTCGCAATTAGATGCCACTTTTCGTTTTTACAATGACGAAGGAGCTAATTTTGAAATGGATTTTTAACTTTATTTTACCCCTTTTTCATCGCTCAACGCCATCAAAAACGCCCGTAAATCACCCTTTTCTTCTTTTGTCAAACCCAAAGGCTTTTGCAATAAGGTATCCAAATTGATAGGATTTGCAACGAATTTGCTCGGATTGTCGTAATATTCTACGACTTCTTCCAGTGTTCGGAACATTCCATTGTGCATATAAGGAGCAGTAAGCGCAACATTTCGCAAACTTGGTGTTTTGAATTTTCCCAAATCTGTACTGTCTTTTGTAAGCGCAAAACGACCAGTATCTTTGTATTTTACACCATCATACGTACCAATATTTCGGAACTCGTCGCCCGTAAAATCAGGTGAAAAATGACAGTCAAAACATTTACCTTTTTTCATAAAAATAAAACGACCACGGATTTGTGCAGCGCTCATGGCTTGTCGGTCTTTTCCGTTAAGGTACAAATCAGCGGGCGCAGAACCATCGCTTTCGAGCGTTCTGATGTAAGCAGCAATCGCCTTTCCTAAATGTATGCTATCAGGCTTGTGGCGATAGACTTTTTTAAAATATTTTTTATATAAATCATTGTTATTCAATCGTTTAATTGCTTCTGGAATACTCAGATTCATTTCTTTTGGATTACGAATTGGATGAAAAATCTGTTCTTCCAACGTTGCTGCACGACCATCATAAAAGAAATATGGGCGTGCCAACATATTCATCACGCTTGGTGTATTGCGTTCCGCAAGTTCGCCATGAAACCCAAAACTAAAAGCACTGCTATCTGCAAATGCAAACTCAGGTTTGTGGCAAGAGGCGCAACTGATACTGTTTTCAGCTGAAAGTATTGGGTCAAAAAACAGCTTTTCGCCCAATTGCGCTTCGGTCAAATCATCTTTTTGGAAAGCAAAAAGAATGAAAACCAAAGCAGCTAAAACAAATGTAATCTTTATATTTTTCATTTCTAATTTCCCTAAATATCTCCTTTGATTTTGTACACCACATAACCAACCCATTCTCTCAAAAGGCTTTGCCAATACATCAAATATTTGGCATTTGGCGTAAGGTAAGACCTTGGTTGTGTCGTGATTTCCTCCGTCCAAACATCAGTTGGAAAAGCGGCAGAATTCACACCAACTTTGGCAAAACAAGCAAAACTCCGAGGCGTATGTTGTGCCGAAGTAATCAATAAAACGCTTTTATAATTGTTTTTTTCAATGATTTCTTTTGTGAAAAGCGCATTTTCACGAGTCGTTTTTGACAAACTTTCCACTATAATACAGCTGTCAGGAACGCCCATTCGCAGCAAAACATTTTTGATGTAAGGAGCTTCTGGCTCAAATTTTTGCTTCATTACAGCAGCATCGCCGCTTGTAATAATAATGTTTTTAATTTTTCCCAAATGAAAAAGCTCTACGGTCGTCGTCACACGCCCAGGAACAGAAGGCGCAATCAACCTATCATCAACTTCTTGCGTTCCAAACTCTTGCATACCACCCAAAACGACAGCAACATCATAGGTTGTCAGTTGATACATCGAAACTGGTGGAGCTTCCCAAATTTTAGAGAAAAACCTGAAAATCAATGGATTAGAGAACAGAAATAAAACCAATAAAGCAAGCCAAAGGTAGCGATTGTTACTTTTGTTGCGTTGTGGTTTTGTCAAAATTCCTTTTAATAAAATTAAGCCAACCCATACAATCGGGCGAATCAAAAAGGATATAAAAGCGGATATAATTAAGTACATTTTTTTATTTGATTAGGGTGCAGGTTAAACGCATCAATTAAGACATTTCTATGACAATTTAAGGATTGCCTTTATTGATAAAATCATAAATGACATCAAAAGCATATTGATTATCCCA
>JAYWHK010000181.1:0-8984 GCA_043777755.1 Saprospiraceae bacterium | reverse complement strand
GGTTCTGGTGGTTACTTTTCTTCTGGAACTGGACACGCCTTGATCACTGGAACTGGAAATGTAGGGATAGGAACTTTTTCTCCTACACAAAAATTAGACATTGACGGTAAAATCCGTATTCGTGGCGGTAGTCCTGCGGCTGGTAAAGTACTGACTTCTTCAGCCGACGGTACAGCAAGTTGGGAAAATTCGCCTGTTTTAGGTTCGCAATGGAGTACAAGCGGCATAGGAATTGTGAACGCAAATCCAACATCTTCTGTTCATATCAAAACAACTGCACCAGAACCTTTGAGAATGGAAGGCGGAAACGGAATGTATGTAACTATCTATGAAACAGGTAGTTACAAAGGTTATATTGGCTCTTTTTCTGGTGGTGCAGACGATGTTGATTTTGGAACAGGCTTAGGTTCGGCTGCAAAAACACACCTTGTGACTTCTGCAACACCTCGATTGACGGTTGATGCTACGGGCAAAGTCGGCATCGGAACACAAACGCCTACACAACCGTTGCAAATGAACAGTGGTGCATTTTGTTCTGTTGCTGGTACTTGGACAAACGCTTCTGACCGCCGTTTGAAAAAAAATATTTCAACTCTTTCTTATGGCTTAAAAGAAGTAATGCAATTGAAACCTGTTGCTTACAATATGAATATCAATGACGAAAAACAGGTTGGATTCATCGCACAAGATGTTCAAAAAATAGTACCAGAATTAATCAGTGGAACAGAAGGCGACTTGTCAAAAGGCGAAAACCTTGGAATGTCTTACGGCAATTTGACCGCAATTTTGACCAAGGCAATTCAAGAACAACAAGCGATGATTGAAGAACTTAAAAAAGAAGTAGCGGCACTCAAAGCAGCTAAAAGATAAACGTGTTTTTGCCCTTTTTTGAAAAAATATTTTTTTGGATAAAAAGGGCTTTTTGGGGAATATGGACTTCAGTCCGTATCATTTTTTAAACAATAATAAAAAGAATTTAAAATGAAAAAAAATACCATTTTACTCTTATTTCTCCTTGCAAACAACTTCCTTTTTGCTCAAAAAATTACTTCACAAGTGATTAATACAAGTGGAGGAACGCAACAAACAAGTACTCATTCGCTCACATACAGCATTGGTCAGACGGCAACCACAACACTCAAAAACGCCAACTACATCATCACACAAGGTTTTCAACAAGTGGAAAAAAATAGTACAATAGGCAACAAAGAAAACACACAAAATATTGGCTTTCAAGCTATTGTATTTCCGAATCCAACGCAAGATATACTTAACCTGACTATCAAAGATGATGATGCCGAGAATATAAGTTTTGAGATTACACTTTTCAATCTGTCAGGACAACAACTTTCGCAAGGCTCTTTCTCTGAAAAAAACTATCAAATAGAAGTCAGTCATTTGCCTGTTGGTGAATATATTTTAAAATTAAAAAATAGTAAAAGTCAAAAAATACTGGTGTCCAAATTTTTGAAAATATAAAAATAAAAAAAGATTGTCGTTTTGTTCTAAAAGTATTAACTTTGTCGTAATTATTCATTACATAAGTAGTTGGGCTAAAATAAACGTGGTTATTTTTTCCAGTCGATTGCTCAAAAAGTGATAAATAACTTTCTCCGAAGGAATCCTTTGGACCTTATAGTCAGCTATTTATCACTTTTTTCTCAACGACAAAATAACCACGTTTATTTCTATACGCCTACTTGTTAATATTTTTTTTATGCAAAAAAATACCTTTTGTAGTTTTTTTACTATTTTATTCATTGCTTGCACGATGCAAATAGATGCTCAAGAATCATCAAAGTTTCCCGCTTATGGCGGTGCTGATTTAGGCTTGATTTACACCAAACAATCCGCTCGTTTTAGGGTTTGGTCGCCTACTGCCGAAGATGTCAAACTCCGCTTTTTTGCAGAAGGAACTGGCGGAAAAGCCACAAAAGAAATTGACCTTAAAAAAGGTTCGCAAGGAACTTGGTACACTGCACAAAACGGCGATTTCGCTGGTCAATTCTACACTTTTCAAGCAAAAATTGATGGAAAATGGTTGGCAGAAGTTCCTGACCCTTATGTGAAAGCCGTTGGTGTCAATGGGAAAAGAGGTATGATTACCGATTTACAAAAAACAAATCCTGAAGGTTGGGCTACTGACAAAACTCCTGTTTTGAAAGGTGGTGCGGTGCTTTACGAATTGCATATTCGTGACGCTTCGATTGCTGCCAATTCAGGTATTACAGCAAAAGGAAAATACTTGGGTTTGACCGAAACTGGAACGCAAAACTCAAAAGGTTTGAAAACAGGCTTAGACCACATCAAAGAACTGGGCGTTACACACGTTCACTTGTTGCCAACTTTTGACCACAAATCTATTGACGAATCTTCGGACAAAATTCAATACAATTGGGGCTACGACCCACTGAATTACAATGCGCCAGAAGGCTCTTATTCAAGCAATGCGGCAGATGGCGCAGTGCGCATCAAAGAATTTAAAACGTTGATAAAGACTTTTCATGACAATGATTTGAACGTTGTCATGGACGTTGTATATAACCATACAGGCTTGACAGCGGACTCTTATTTGAACCAATTAGTGCCTAATTATTACTACCGAACAAAGGCTGAAGGGGCTTTTTCTAACGGTTCGGGCTGTGGCAACGAAACAGCCTCTGAGCGTATGATGTTCCGCAAATTCATGCTGGAATCATGCAAATATTGGGTCAATGAATACCACATTGATGGATTTCGTTTTGATTTAATGGGTTTGCACGACATCGAAACCATGAATTTAATCGCTACGGAACTGCGTAAAATCAAACCTACTATTATATTGTATGGAGAAGGTTGGACAGCAGGCGATACGCCACTTCCTGAGGCAAAACGTGCCATCAAAAAAAATGCTATCGAACTTAGCGATGTCGCTGTTTTTTCAGATGACATTCGTGACGGACTCAAAGGCGGCTGGGCTGACCACAAAGACAAAGGCTTCGTAAGCGGCAAAGCTGGAATGGAGGAATCCGTAAAATTCGGTATCATTGGCGCAACGAAACACAAGGATATTGATTTTTCAAAAGTCAATTATTCAAAAGCTCCTTATGCTACAAAACCATCGAACATCATCGTTTATAATGAATGTCACGACAATCATACGCTTTGGGATAGATTGAAAAATTCTAATCCAAATGATAGTGACGAAGACCGTATGAAAATGGCTCTTTTGGCGCAAACCATTGTTTTTACATCACAAGGAATTCCTTTTTTACACGCTGGTGCTGAATTTTGCCGTACAAAACAAGGCATTGATAATTCTTTCGAGTCTTCTGACGACATCAATCAAATGGATTGGGATAGAAAATCACAGTTTGAACAAGTTTTTAAATTTCATAAAAAATTAATTGCTTTCAGAAAAGCACATCCTGCTTTCCGTTTGGGTAGCGAAGAAGAATTGAATCAGCATATTTCTTTTCTGAAAACACCAAAAGAAAATATGATTGCTTACCAAATTTCAGGTAATGCCAATGGCGATGAATATTCTGATATTTTGTTGGTGTTCAATGCAAATCGTGAAAAAACAGAATTTAAATTACCGTCAGGCACTTGGAATATTGCCCTGCAAAGCTCTTGGAGAGATGACGCTAAAACTGTCAAAAAAACAATAGATGTCCCTGCAATTGGCTCTGTTATTTTGTATAAAAAGGGAAAGTGAGGGAATAATTAATAATTAATAATTAATAATTAATAATTATTAATTAATTTTCACACTACTGATAATCAATATGTTATAAGATAAAATGATCCTTTATTTGTTTTTCATTGCTAAGTAGCGTAAAAAATGTTGTTGAAGACTTCTCTTCAACAACATTTTTTTATATTTTTCTTCCACATTTTCATATTAATTTTATCATAATTTCAAAAAAAATATAATATCTTTTTGTAAAAATTAAAAACACTAAAATATTCATTTGTTTTTAATATAATTTAAAAAATAAAAAATAAAAAAATACCAAATTTAGTGTCACAGTTTGATAAAAATCAAGGTAGATTTTAGAGAAAAATGGTTGCAAATTTGCACTACAAAGTCGCTCGACTAAAACAAAAAACTTTACCTAATTTCATCAAACATTTATTTTTTTAATGATAAAAAACATTAACTTTCGCATGGCTCTTTTGAGTCTGGTGACATTGCTTCTGCCTGTCTTTTTACTTGGTCAAAACAAATTGCAAATGCTGCAAGTTGCTGGCAATACAAATACGCTATCTCCAAACGGAATGCCTTATTTGCTCGTTGGAAAAGTGTTTTTTCCTACTTGCAAAAAATCATTTAGTTTTCAAAATGTCAATACGACTTTTGAGCCTGTATTTCCCAAAAAACGAGTGGTCAAAATGGGATTTTCTGGCAGTATGGCAAAAGAAGAAATGGAGTCGGACTTTGCTTCAACAACCGTTTTGTACAAGAATGTCTATGAAAATATTGATATTCAAGTAAGTGGTCGTGATGAAAATGCTACTTTTTCCTTGATGGTTCGCCCTTACGGAAATTTAAGCGACATCATTTTCCAAGTAAGCAACGGCAAAAACTGGCAAAATACTTCTCCGTCCGTTTGGCAAGAAATTGATGGCAAAAAACGCAATATCAAGAGTTCTTTTGAAGTCAATGACAATCAAATTACGCTAAAATGTGCTGATTTTGATGCTTTTGAAAACTTGAAAATTGAGTTTCCTGCAACGCCTGATGCTCCCGTGGCATTGTCAAAAAGATAAACAATAGTCTGTAAGTCGTAAGGTCAAATAGTCGTAAGTCTGTAAGTCAAATAGTTGAATATATAGCGTAAAAAAGTCACCTGACACTCCTGCCAGATGACCCCGCCAAATTATCGCTAATTTGCCATTACACGCTCTTAATAATTGATAATGAATAATGAATAATTGACAATTGTCAATTATTCATTATTCATTATTCATTGTCAATTATTCATTATTCATTAATTGTATATCTTCCAATTTCATTGTTGCTGACCAAATCAATTGCCACAACGTTGTAAGCAAGATTTTTGCTCAGGCGACCAATTGGGATTTTGACTTCGCTGCATTTGCTCTCATCGTTGCGATTGTAGGTATAGTCAAAATAAACAAACAAAGTTGTTCCTCTCCATTGTGTTTTGTAGGTCAAAAACTTTGGCCCACGCACTTCAAACTCTATTTCCACTTCATTTTTTCTATAACGATCTACATCAAAATCATTGATTACCAATGAACTGCGTCGGTTTGCGGTGCGCTCATTGTAATAATAATTGCTTCTTGGTTCACGCTTATTGCAATCGTTTTCACCGTGGCAGTGTTCTTGGTCACGACCCGTATTTGGATTATTGCTATAATTATAATTGTCGCTATGACGGTCGTCACGACGCTCATATTGGTTGTCGTATTTGTTAGGCGACCCGTAAGCGGTGCTGTTTTCAGCAGTATAAAAACCTTGTTTTACAAGAATATCGTATTGTGCAAAAATAGAATTGAATGTCACAAAAATTAGAGCAGTGGTTAGAATGAGTGCCTTTTTCATCTTAAAAAAATTTAATTGGTTTTGAAATTAATAAATAGAATAGTCAGAATAAGTTGTAAGTCTTTTAATCAAACAAACATTAATATTGCTATTTATATACTAATCGAATATAAAAGGTAAAACGTTGGCGCAAACGTATAAAAAAACTATTTTTTAAGAATTATTTAAAATATTATAGCAAAAAATAGCATTTCTCTTAGTCTTTTTTTAACCGTTTTGATGTACCTTTGCACTCTTTAATTGGAAGTCGCAAGAATCTACGCTACCACACATTTTTTCGATTCACGACGCTCAATTCACGAAAACTATTAAATATATGAATCAATCACTTAGCGAAATCCTGATGCACTTGGGCGAAAATCGGGAACACTATTTCAACGCTGTTTCACCGCCAATTATTCAAAGCAGCAATTTTGTTTTTAATGATTTGGCGGATATGAGGGAAAAATTTTCTGACGAATTGGAAAACCACGTTTATTCTCGTGGCAACAATCCGACGGTGGAAATTTTGCGAAAAAAAATTGCAGCACTCGAAAATGCAGAAGATTGTTTGGTTTTTGCAAGCGGTTCGGGCGCAATTGCTACGGCTGTGCTGGCGAATGTTTCGGCTGGCGAGCATATTGTTTGTGTCAAATCGCCTTACAGTTGGACGACAAATCTACTGAAAAAACTATTGCCTCGTTTTGACATTTCGCATACATTTGTAGATGGCAAAAACATGGCAGAAATAGAAGCCGCTATTCAGCCAAATACTCGAATTCTTTTTTTAGAAAGCCCCAACACACTGTTTTATGACCTACAAGATTTGAGTGCTTGTGCTGCGTTAGCAAAAGCGAATAATATTGTAAGCATCATTGACAACAGTTGCTGTTCTCCGATTTATCAAAAACCAATCGATTTTGGGATTGACATTGTTGTTCATTCCGCTACAAAATATTTGAATGGACACAGCGATGTTGTGGTTGGTGCTTTGTGTGGTAAAAAAGCGATGATAAAACGTATTTTTGACAATGAATTTATGACCTTGGGCGGTATTTTGTCGCCAAATGATGCGATGTTGGTGATTCGAGGATTGCGGACATTGCCTTTGCGCATCAAACAAAGCCAAGAAACAACTGAAAAAATCATTGCTTTTTTGGAAAATCACCCAAAAATTGCTAAAATACACTACCCTTTTCATCCTTCATTTCCTCAATACGAATTGGCAAAAAAACAAATGACTGGTTGTGGCGGTCTTTTTACTGTGGAGTTCAAAACAGATGATTTTGAAGCGATGGAGCGTTTTATCAATCGTTTAGAACGTTTTTTGATGGCGGTTTCTTGGGGCGGTCACGAAAGTTTGATGATGCCAACGATTGGTTTTTATCATGTAAAAAATCGTAACAATCCGCCTATTCATTTTTCTACAGTTCGCTTTTACATAGGACTGGAAGAAGCGGAATATTTGATAGAAGATTTGGAGCAGGCATTGGAAGAGTTGTGAGCAAACATTACAATTTTTTCACCATATTTTTTCCATAGCACATGAAAAGGAATCACCTCGCCGTAATGAATACGGTTGTTAAAATCGTATTTTTCGGCTAATAATTGGATAAAAAGCTCGTCTATTTGTTGTTTTACGGAATCTAAATCATCTTTTTTGTCAATAAGACATTTTAGTATGGCTATAAA
Organism: Saprospiraceae bacterium; assembly: GCA_043777755.1. Lineage (GTDB taxonomy): Bacteria > Bacteroidota > Bacteroidia > Chitinophagales > Saprospiraceae > CANHEE01. The sequence goes on along the minus strand of JAYWHK010000181.1, from coordinate 1,762 downwards.
AAAGTAGCTTCGTTTGTGCTGTCCGTTGTCCATATAACGGTTTTGGTAACGAGCTAAAGTGTCTATTTTTTCCTCAATGCCTTCCTGTTGGTCTATGAGTTGGTGTAGAATACTGGCAATATGAATCATTACATTTCGCCCGCTTTTGTCTTTTTCAGCCATTAGAAAAGAGTTTTCAAATTTTCCTATCTTAAAATCTACACTTCCGTCGGGCAGTACTTTTATTTTTTCTAAAAAACTCATATAGGCTTCTACAATCACCCAATCTTCCTTGACACTTTGGGTCAAAGTATCAAAATTTTTATGTTTTTTTGCTTTTTTAAAAAATTCAAAGGCTTTCGTTACATCGTTTTGGTGCAATGCCAAGCGCATGGTTCGCTCAATGCTATTAAACCAATTGTTATGCCCTTCCACCGTAATCGTCAATACCTCTTCAGCGGTTTGCTCCGCTTCTTCATACAGTCCAATATTGGTCTGCGCCAGTATTTTATTGTTAAAAAAAATAGTTAAAGAATTGTCAGCATTGAAAGGTTTGTTGCGAATGGCAACAATTGCTTTGTTACAAGTTTCAATAACCGATTTGTAATCTAAACGACTGAGGTGTTTTATCATGGCAATCGTATAGGTATTTCCTATGACAACACAGCTTGAGTTTTCATGGAGGTGATGTAACAAATCTCTATAGTAAGTGTCTGCCAAATCATATACTTCTGGCTGTATGTCAATACTTTTGGTGTAATAAGACATCAAATCATCAAAATAAGTCAAGGATTTGCGCTCTATGGCATATTCTACCTCTAATTTTGCACATAAGTCTTTGTATTTTAGGTATTCATTTTTGTCTTTGAGTTTTTGCACATAGACATGTCTTAGCATTATAGCAACTTTGAGCGCAATTTCAGTCAATTCAAATTTTTGTGCTTGTTCTAAGATTTCTTTCCCATACAAGGCTACAGTATCGTGATAGCCAAACCTTGATATAATATCCAAAATAGCCGCTTGCTGTGTGCAACGAAGCATTGCTTGTACCCGTTCCTTAAAAACAGGATTGGCAGCATCTATAAAAAAAAGTGTTTGCAACAATTTGGTACGGTAATCTACTCGAAACCTACGGTAATTAGGGTCATCTTCATCTTTATAACCTATGCTTTGTGCGGCAAGGGTTTCATTGTCACCGTTTTCGCTTTTTAGGAAACGAAAAAATTTGGTATGATTGGATTCGCTGTCTTGATTGTCCAATACGTCAATGTTGCGTAGTTTGTAACCATTGAGCAATCCGCTAAGTTGGTAAAGTGCAGTGTATTGTTTTGTGTTTTTTCTCATGTTTTTACTGATGGTTTATTATGGTTTGGTGTTGTTTGGCATTGTTTGCTAAAAATGGAATTTTAGTATAATTCAAAAAATTAGTGATGCACTTTCACGCAGAGATGCAGCGCAAAGAATTCTTCTTGTGAATTAATAAATTAAAAGACTAACGACTTGCGACTTATTGACTTACTTACTCAGATTATATTGGCTTTTGTGACAGTCTATTTGATGTTCGTGAAAAGCACAAAGATAATACTTAATAGTTTTAAAAAGCAAATTTTTAGTTATTTTTTTTAACATTTAAATTTGAAAAAAAAAAACATACACAATAATTTGACTATCAATGCTTTATATTTTTGGTTCTTTTAAAATTTTTGTGGACTCATTGAATTTTTTACTACATTTGTAAAAAAGAAGTCCAATGACAGAAAATGAATTTTACACAAATCTTTTA
>JAYWHK010000180.1:0-3221 GCA_043777755.1 Saprospiraceae bacterium | reverse complement strand
TAGTTATGTGCCATAGCAAAAATACGCATAACTAATTAATATCCAAACATTTATAACTTTTTTTTTACCTATTCCCTACGTGTGTAGCGGAGTTACAGTTTAATATCTAATAACCAATATCTGTTCTGTATCTTACAGCAATCTTGTTATCAAATCTGGCATAACGCCCAACACTAAGATAAGCAAACTCAGAACAATCATTAAAAAACGGTGTGTATTGCTGATATTGAATTTTGGCAGACCTTCTGGGCTACCGAAAAACATCGCTATAATTATTTTGAAATAATAATAAACACCAACCAAAGAAGACAAAATTGCTATAATCGTCAAACCTACAAACCCTGCCTTCAATGCACCTACAAAAATAAAGTATTTTGCAAAAAAACCAGCCAACGGTGGAATCCCTGACATACTCAACAACGCAATCGTCATTGTGCCAGCCATTAAAGGATTTCTTTTGACCAAACCATTAAAATTGCTAATGTTCACATTGCCTTCATTGACGCTGCCAACCAAATACAATACTGTAAATGCCGCCATACTTGCCGCTGAATAAGCTGCGGTATAATACAAAACAGCTTTTACAGCCATTCCATTCATCAACAAAATAGGAACTAACATAAAACCTGCATGACCAATCGAAGAGTAGGCTAACATACGTTTTGCATTGTCTTGAATCGCTGCTGTTACGTTTCCGACGACCATTGTCAAAGCTGCAATCGCCCAAAGTGCGTCAGCATAACGACCTTCAATACTTATAAAACAGCTACTAAATAAGCGATAAAACGCTGCAATTGCTGCTGTTTTTACAATAGTTGCCATCAAAGCCGTAATCACCGTTGGTGCGCCTTGATAAACATCTGGTGCCCAAAAGTGGAAAGGAGCTGCTGATATTTTGAATGTCATCGCTATCAAAATCAATATCAAACCAACAAGCAGTAGGGTAGAAGCACCATTCGCAGCGACGGATTCACCAATTTTTGCAATGTCAAAAGAACCTGTTGCACCATAAATGAAGGCAATACCAAACAGTAAAAACGCTGATGCAAACGAACCCATCAAAAAGTATTTGAAAGAAGCTTCGTTGCTGGCAATATCTCGTTTGCGGCTGCCCACCAATACGTACATCGGTAAAGACAATACTTCCACACCAATAAACAACATCGCCATATTGCTGTAGCTTGTCAAGCAAAATGCTCCAACCAAGGCAAAAAGCACCAATCCAAAGTGGTCTGACATATTGGTTTCGTCGTCAAAATAAGATTTTGCCATTACAAACCACGCCAAGGCGGTTGCACCCATCACGCCTGTGAAAGCGAGTGAGAAATTATCAGTGCGCATCATGTTGAAAGCGGTCACATTCGTACCCCAATCCATGAAACAGAAGCCAATTAAAGCTGCTAATCCTAATAAAACAACTGGATAAACGATTTTGCGAAAGTTAAATATTTCAGCAAACATCGTAAAAATCCCTAATCCTGTTAATGTTAATAATTCGTTCATAAAAAACTTATTGACCTCCCTAAATCCCTCCAAGGAGGGACTTCCCAACGTATAGCTGGGATTGAAGTTATACTACTTTGATTTTTTTATTTATTTTGTAAGGATTACTTTATAATAATCAATGATTTCTTGAAAAACACCAAGTATATTCTCAATTTCACTCAGATAATATTTTTTTGTATCTACAAAAATATTGTCACCTTCTAATTTTAAGAAAATCCAATCATCACCAGTCGTAACACAACCATAGATAATAGGTGTTTGTCTTTTTTTTCGCTCATTAAAAATCCTTGCGCCAATCATTTGTGCTGCACATTGTGAAACTCCAACATCTAAATCGTGTCGTTTCGCCTCGACTACTTGTAAAATTGGATAATTGACCTCAAATGAACCAATATCTTTAGCAATGATAAAATCACACTCTCCGTTTAAGCCTCTTTCAATGTCTGCGTTGAGGTTTTCGCCCGAATAAATGGTAAAAAACTTGTCGTTTCGTCTTCGCATTTCTTTTAAAATAGGACTAACAATGAGTTCTGATTTTGATTTTTCAGTACGTTTTGGCAATTCAGCGGCTTCTTCTAAGTCGGCTTTTAATCTTTCGCTTGGATTCAAAGTTTTTATTTCACTAAAAAGCTCTACGATTTTGTTTTTTACACCAAAATCATTTTCTAAATCCTCTAATGTAAAACTTGTATATGCCATTTATGATTAGTTTAATTCTTTACTTTTTATACTAAGATTGATTTATAATAATCAATAATTGTTTGAAAAACGCCTAAAATATCTGTAATATGACTTAAATAATATTTTTGACTATCTATAAAAATGGTATCACCTTCTAATTTTAGGAAAACCCAGTCGTCACCAGTCGTCACACAACCATAAATAATAGGAATTTCTTGTCCTCTTTGTTGATTAAAAACCCTTGCGCCAATCATTTGCGCTGCACATTGAGGAATCCCTATTTCAGTATCGTTTCTTTTTGCTTCAACCAATTGAATGATTGGTACATTGACCTCAAATGAACCTGTATCTTTAGCTAAAATAAAATCACATTCACCATTTAATCCACATTCGCTATCTGCATTTAGGTTATCGCCCGAATAAATCGTGAAAAATTTGTTATTTTTTTTTCGCAAAAACCTCAAAATTGGTACAACTATCCATTCTGATTTAGCTTTTTCACTTCGGATTAAAAGTTCTTCGGTTTCTTCTATACTTTCTAAAAGCTCCTTTGTTGGTATAATATCATATTTTATTTCCGTAAAAAGCCGCTTTCGACGGTTTTTTACGCCAAAATCTTTTTCGATTTTTTGTAAAGTATAATCAGAATATGCCATTTTTATAATAATTGATGTAATTCTTTTTCTAAATTCACTCTCGCCATATCTTCCAATTTTGCTTGAAACAAAGGCGTTTTATAAATATTTTCCATTTGTAAAAAATGTTTCAACACCTTTTTTCTTCCCATATTGTACATAAAATCGGGATAAATCAAGTATTCTTTTCTTATATTTTTAGCGTAAGCCTGATAATTATTCCAATCGCTACCTAAAATTGCCAAATCTGCATCTGTAAAAAGGTCAGTGTCGTTGTCGCCAGTCATTTCATGCTTTTTTGTAGCAATAATTTGACGATATGATTTTTCTATTTTTTCTTTTGGAAAAATAATTTTAGACATCGCTTGTTGCATAAAAACGGCACTTTGTTCTTCATTA